>JAKFXU010000335.1 GCA_021731215.1 Rhodoferax sp. | reverse complement strand
GGTCTTCATGCTGCTGTGTCCTCACGAAATGTTGCAGAATCACCCCATCGGAATTGACGGGGTGAATGTGCAGAATAAATCGTGTCAGCTCAGGGGTGGACTACTCCGCGTAGCGGCTTCGTCCAACACGCAGCATGACATTTATTGATCGCTCGTGTTGAACTGAAGAAAGGACCGAGGGGCGTACGCCCCTCAGTCCTTTGCATCTCCAGTGAAATTGAATGAAGTTGGGAGAATTTTGATGGCAGGAAAAATGGCTGGTCTGTTGGCAACACTGAAAAAGCCGAGCGCAAAGTATTCGCTGATTGCCTTGCTGGCGATTGGTTTTTTCTCCGGGATAGTTTTCTGGGGTGGTTTTCACACCGCGGTGGAGGCGACCAACACCGAGACGTTCTGCATCGGCTGCCACGAGATGAAGGACAACGTCTACGCGGAATACAAGAAGACCATCCACTACAGCAACCGCACCGGCGTGCGCGCCGTCTGTTCCGATTGTCACGTGCCCAAGGAATGGGGTCCGAAGATGTGGCGCAAGATACTGGCCACGCGCGAAGTCTATGGCAAGATTACCGGCAGCATCGACACACCCGAGAAGTTCGAGGCCAAGCGCCTGATTCTGGCCGAGCGCGAATGGCGGCGCATGAAAGCCAACGACTCGCTCGAGTGCCGCAACTGCCACAGTTATGTCAGTATGGATACTGAAAAACAAAAACTGCGTGGCGCCAAGATGCACAAGATTGGTCAGGAAGAGAAAAAGACCTGTATCGATTGCCACCAGGGCATTGCGCATACGAAACCAAAAGGCATGAAGGAAGAGGAAGAGTAATTTCGTGTCCCAAGACTGAATTGACCATCGTAAGAAAGGACTTGCAAATGAATAAGACGACCGTTTCCAAACTTCTGCTGGGTACGCTGCTGACGGTGGGCTCCCAGTTCGCCTTGGCGGCGCCCGATTGGGGGAAAGTTCCCAAGCGCGACATCCATGTGTTCCATGCTGGCGTGACCCCCATCGAGTGGATGGTCAAGAAATCGGACCACAGTGGTACTGCAGGCATGAGAAAGGGTGAAACCTGCGTAGGATGCCATGAAGAAAAGGGCACCTTGAACTTCAATTTCAAGCGCCTGGCCAATAAGGAACTGGAGCCTGTCGGAGCGCCGAAGACCATGATTTTTCCGGTCAGCGTGCAAGCGGCGTACGACAAGGAAAACCTTTACATGCGCCTGACCTTCAAGCCGCCCGCCGACGCAGCCGCCGGCGCACCGCGGGAAGACAAGGATCCCAAGCATGAAGTCAAGGCCGCCGTCATGTTCATGGGCAGCAAGGTAGCGCAAGCCGATGTGATGGGCTGCTGGGCAACCTGTCATGCAGATGTGCGCTCGATGCCCGGCGCTGCACCTGACAAGAAGAAATACATCGCCGGGGCCAACCTGGCCGGGGAAGTTTATTCTGACTACATTCAGTGGAAAAGCGGCGTCGGTGGCAAGGGAACGGTGCAGCTTGATGGACACGTTGCTGAAACCCGCGTAAACAAGGACGGCAAGGCGCTGGTCAAGGCCGAAGGCGAGAATAACGGGGGCGCCTATACCGTCACCTTTACCCGCAAGCTGACTGGCGGTGACGGGGACCTGGCTTTGGCCGAAGGGAAAATCGTCCCGTTTGGCATTGCCATCCACACTGACAAGACGGTCTATCGCTTCCATCACGTTTCACTGGGTTACAAGCTGGGCATCGGCGCCGAAGGCGACGTGAAGGCCGTCAAGCAGTAGTCTCACAGAAGCCTTGAGGCACCCATGTTCTCTGGGGCGTTTAACCTGAAACGAGTGCTGGGCCTGCTGGCATTCGTTTCTTGTTCTGCTTACGGACAACAGACGGTCGAAGTTCTCATCCAGAACTATCGCTATCAACCGCAGGAGGTTCGGATCAAGGCGGGTGATACGGTAAAGTGGATCAATCGCGAAAAGCGCACCAGCCACTCCGTGCTCTTTTCGGCTGAGCAAGGCGGTGAATCCGAACGATTTTTCCCCGATGAGAGCTGGCAACGCCGCTTTGATACACCGGGGCGTTACGCCTACCATTGTGGCCCCCATCCTGAGATGACTGGCGTAGTCGAGGTTATTGCTCCTTAGCGTATGCAAGGGACATGGCGTTCAGTACGCGCGGCAAGTCTTGATCACTCTCACTGTCGATCACCTGCAGGGGTGTCCTTGGCCTTTCACATCATCGAATCGTTCCAGGCATAGGAGGTGTTTTCATAACTGGGCATGAAAAATCCGGGACCGAGTGTCGGGATGGTCTTGATTTTTTCTCACCCATAGGGTGCTACGCGGTTTTCAGTCATCTCACGCTGAAATTTACCAAAACCATTGAAGTCGTTTGTTTAATGCAACAACTTGGCCGACGATGATCAGGCAGGGGGATTTCAGGCCCATGGTGTGCACCAAGTCTGGCAGAGTTTCCAACGTGCCGGTAATGACTTTTTGCTGGCTGGTCGTCCCTTTTTCAATGGTGGCCGCAGGCGTGCTGGCGGGCATGCCATGTTTGATCAGTTGATGCGCAATCTCACTCAATGCGCCTAATCCCATATAAATCACGACTGTTTGATTTGGTCTTGCGAGAGATGTCCAGTTCAGGTCAAGTGTTCCGTCCTTGAGGTGGCCGGTCGTAAACAGGCATGATTGCGCGTAGTCTCGGTGGGTGAGAGGGATGCCTGAGTAGCAAGAAACACCACTGGCTGCGGTGATGCCGGGGACCACTTCAAATGCAATGCCCTGATCTGCCAGTATTTCCAGCTCTTCTCCCCCGCGTCCGAAAATAAAGGGATCGCCTCCTTTGAGTCGAACTACTTTTTTTCCCGCTTTGGCCAGATTGACCAGCAACTGATTGATCTCGGCTTGTGGCAAAGTGTGCCGACTGGTTTCCTTGCCAACGTAGATTTTTTCGGCGCCGTTGTGAATAAGGCTGATAACGCCTTCACTGACCAAATTGTCATAGACGACCACGTCGGCTTGTTTCAGTAGCCTGGCTGCTTTCAGCGTCAATAAGTCAGGGTCGCCAGGGCCAGCACCGACCAAGTACACGATGCCTGCTTGCGATTCATCCCGGACTTCATTTGATGCTCGTTCTGGTTCCAATAAATTTTTCAAAAATTTCCTCATCGCAGTTTACTTGTCATTGCGCCGCTCAAACACAGTTGGCTTTGTTACGAAGCAACGTCCCGAAGTCGTTACAGGTATGCGTTTATTGCCGTTCAAATTATGCTGCCTTCTTGCTTGGCCGAGCGCTGGGAGAGACTTGGTCGGCATCTAATTATTGACATGCATTAAGTCCATTGCTGAAACTTCAACCTTGAATAAAAAATCACCCAATTCACTATCCGATAGCCGCATAATTTGCCTGGCTGCCCGCTTCTGCTTGCAGCAGATTTTGGTAGAGCGTCTCCGACGTAGTCTCACCGATTTCAGTGTGTATTCCGTCACTCAAAACTATGCAAGTTATGTCCGAATGAAAAAACATGAAGGGATCTACAAGTGCCGGTAAAGCCACGTGTTGTCAAGCAATGCATCCCATGTGTGATCGTCGGCATCGCAACTCTTGGCCTCACCTTTTCCCTGGCGGTTTTTGCCACTGAGTATGCGGCCGAGGCCAGTGCATCCATTGTCGCTACACGACGCGATGAGCTCGTCACGCTGGTGCGACAGGATTGCGGCTCTTGCCATGGTTTGACACTCAAAGGCGGCTTGGGTCCGCCCTTGCTGCCCGCAGATCTGAAAGACAAACCCGCTGATTACCTGAGGACCGTCATCCTGTATGGCATGCCAAATACGGCCATGCCACCTTGGCAGCGCTTTCTGAGCGAAGCAGAGGCGCAATGGATTGTTTCCAATTTGCAGAAAGGTTTTCCCAGTGGACATTAGAAAATTTCAGACAGCGCTGCTGGCTTCGGTGCTGTTCCTGGTGGTTGGCTGCGCTGGTCCGGTGCTTCGCGGCACCGGCGACCTGGGTGTCATCATTGAGCGCGCCAGCGGCAGCGTGCAAATCGTTGACACCAGCAAGCTCGTCGCCATCGCCAGCGTGAAGGGCTTGGGTGACCTGTCCCATGCCTCGCTCGTGTATTCACGCGATGGTCGCTTCGCCTATGTGTTCGGGCGCGACGGCGGCTTGAGCAAGGTTGACTTGTTGCGTGGCGTCATCGAACGCCGCGTGATGCAAGCCGGTAACAGCATCGGCGGATCCATTTCGCAAGATGGCAAACTGGTCGCCGCGCAGAACTATGCGCCAGGTGGCGTGAAAGTTTTTTCTGCGGATACCCTGGAACTGATTGCGGACGTGCCCTCGACTTATGGCTCGGCCGGTTTGCGCTCCAAGGTGGTCGGCCTGGCCGATGCACCAGGCAACCGTTTCGTCTGGAGTCTTTTTGATGCCGATGAAATCTGGGTCGGCGATTTTTCCGAACCCTTCAAACCACAGATCAAAAAGTTCAAGGACATTGGCCGGGCACCCTACGATGGCTTGATCACACCGAACGGTCGCTTCTACCTGGCGGGCCTGTTCGGGGAGGATGGCATGGCACTGGTCGATTTGTGGCATCCGGAGCAAGGCGCGCGCCGCGTACTGAGCGGTTACGGCAAGGGCCAGGAAAAATTACCAGTGTTCAAAATGCCTCATCTGCGCGGCTGGGCGGTCGCCGGAAAATATGCCTATCTGCCGGCCATCGGTCGCCACGAGGTTCTGGTGCTGGACATGGAGACCTGGCTGGAAGCGGCCCGCATCAAGGTGTCCGGCCAGCCGGTCTTTGTCATGGCGCGACCCGATGGGCGTCAGGTGTGGGTTAATTTTGCCTTTCCTGACAATGGCAACGTCGATGTGATCGATGTCGAAAAGCGCACGGTCATGAAACAACTGGCACCGGGCAAGGCCGTCTTGCACATGGAGTTCACGCCGCGCGGCGAATCGGTCTGGATTTCGGCGCGCGACGACAACCGCGTGGTGGTGTATGACACGGAAAATTTTGCGCAACGTGGCGTGCTCCCGGCGCAGTCCCCGAGCGGTATTTTCTTCACGAGCCGTGCGGCGCGCATCGGATTCTGAGGCGGACATGGAACAGGCGCACGAGCTGGGGCTGACAAAAGAGAGTGTTTTGGATGAGCTGGAATTCAAGTTGTTGAATGATTTCCAGCGGGATTTTCCGCTGGTGGCGCGCCCCTTTGCGGAGCTGGCAAGCCGTCTGGGCGTTGATGAGGCGATGGTCATTGAAGTCTTGCAATCGATGCGCAAGCGTGGCCTGGTCAGCCGGATCGGCGCCGTGTTCCGGCCCAATGTGGTCGGCGTCAGCGCCCTGGCGGCGCTGGCCGTGCCGGCCGAGCGACTGGAGGCGGTGGCAGCTCAGGTCAGCGCGTTCGCCGAAATCAATCACAACTACGAGCGCGAGCACCGTTTCAATCTCTGGTTCGTGGCGACCACATCATCGGCAGAATATTTGCACGCGATTTTTCGAAAAATTGAAATCACTTGCGGATGCGGACCCGTGCTGGTACTGCCTTTGCTGGAGCAGTTCCATATCGACTTGGGTTTTGGTCTGGCCCCGGCTTCGTCGCAGTGTTTTCACAGTGACGTACAGGTTTCGTCAACTGTTGCAGCGTTCGAATTGAGTGCGGCCGAACGCGCATTCATGGCCGTGTTGCAGACAGGCCTGCCGCTGATTTCACAGCCGTTTGCCGCCTTGGGCTGGGCCGAGGCGGATGCGATTGCCCTGCTCTCGCGCTGGACCGGGACCGGTGTCATCAAGCGCTTTGGCGTGGTGGTGCGTCATCATGAACTGGGCTACACCGCCAATGCGATGGTGGTGTGGGATGTGCCGGATGCAGTGGTCAGCCGGTTGGGCAGAAGCATTGCGGATTCCGGCCGGGTTAGCCTGTGCTATCGCCGACCGCGGAAGTTGCCCCACTGGCCATACAACCTTTTTTGCATGCTCCATGGCAAGGATCGCCATGAGGTCGAGCAACGCATCGCCACCCTGGCGCAGGCCTGCGGGCTGGATGCTTATCCGCATGAGGTTCTGTTCAGTTGTCGCCGCTTCAAGCAATGCGGTGCGCGCTATGTCTCCACCGTGAACAACGACATCTTGCCGGAGTTGGCCAGTGGATCAGATTGATCGCGACATCATCAACGGCTTGCAGGAGGGGCTTGCGGTTTGCGAGCGCCCTTATCTTGAGGCAGCGCAGCGTCTTGGGCTGCAAGAGGATGAGTTGATGGCGCGGCTCGCCCGACTGTTGGCGCAGGGTGTTCTCACCCGTGTCGGCCCTTTACAAAGGGCCGACACGGGTGAGA
>JAKFXU010000477.1 GCA_021731215.1 Rhodoferax sp. | reverse complement strand
TTCCGACCTGGGCGCGGCGGGTGTCATATTCACCATCGATACCGAGTCCGGTTTTCAAGACGTGGTGTTCATCACCTCCAGCTACGGCCTGGGCGAGACCGTGGTGCAGGGCGCGGTCAATCCCGACGAGTTCTATGTGCACAAGCCCATGCTCAAGGCCGGCAAGCGCGCCGTGATCCGTCGCAGCCTGGGCTCCAAATTGATCCAGATGCAATTCACGACTGCGCAGGAAAAAGCCGCCAGCGGCAAACTGGTCAAAACCACTGACGTGCCGACCGAATTGCGCAACCGCTATTCGCTGAGCGACGTCGATGTGGAAAAACTGGCCTCCTATGCGCTGGTGATTGAGCAGCACTATGGCCGCCCCATGGACGTTGAATGGGGCAAGGACGGGCTCGACGGCGAACTTTACATCCTGCAGGCCCGTCCGGAGACGGTCAAGAGCCAGGCCGCCGGCAAGGCGGAGTACCGCTACAAGCTCAAGGGCAAGGGCCCGGTGATGGTCGAAGGGCGGGCGATTGGCCAGAAGATCGGCACCGGCCCGGTTCGCATCGTGCACAGCTTGAGCGAGATGGACAAGGTGCAGCCCGGCGACGTGCTGGTGACGGACATGACCGACCCCAACTGGGAGCCGGTGATGAAACGCGCTTCCGCGATCGTGACCAATCGCGGTGGGCGTACCTGCCACGCCGCCATCATCGCGCGCGAGCTGGGTATTCCCGCCGTCGTCGGTTGTGGAGATGCGACCGAGGTGCTGAAGGAAGGCACGCTGGTGACGGTCAGTTGCGCCGAGGGTGATACCGGTTTCATCTATGACGGCTTGCTGGAGACCGAGGTGAGCGAGGTCGAGCGTGGCGTGATGCCCCAGATCCCCGTCAAAATCACGATGAATATCGGCAACCCGCAACTGGCCTTCGATTTCTGTCAGTTGCCCAATGCCGGCGTCGGCCTGGCACGGCTGGAATTCATCATCAACAACAACATTGGCGTGCACCCGAAGGCGATTCTGGACTATCCCAATGTCGATGCCGACTTGAAAAAAGCAGTGGAGTCGGTCGCCCGCGGCCATGCCTCGCCGCGTGCTTTTTACGTGGACAAGGTGGCCGAGGGGGTGGCCACCATCGCCGCGGCTTTCTGGCCCAAGCCGGTGATCGTGCGCCTGTCGGACTTCAAGAGCAACGAATACCGCAAACTGATTGGTGGCAGCCGCTACGAGCCCGAGGAAGAAAACCCGATGCTGGGCTTCCGGGGGGCCGCGCGCTACGTCAGCGCGGAATTTGGCGAAGCCTTTGCCATGGAATGTGAAGCCCTGCGGCGCGTGCGCAATGACATGGGGCTGAGCAACGTCGAGGTCATGGTGCCTTTTGTGCGCACGCTCGGACAAGCCAAGAAAGTGACTCAGTTGCTGGCCGCGCACGGGCTCAAGCGGGGCGAGCAAGATCTCAAGATCATCATGATGTGCGAAGTGCCGAGCAACGCCATCCTGGCCGACGAGTTCCTTGAATACTTCGATGGCTTCTCGATTGGCTCCAACGACCTGACCCAGCTCACCCTGGGGCTGGACCGTGATTCGGGGCTGGAATTGTTGGCCGCCGACTTTGACGAACGCGACCCTGCCGTCACCGCCCTGATCAGCCGTGCCATCAAGGCTTGCAAGGCACAGGGCAAGTACGTCGGTATTTGCGGCCAGGGCCCGAGCGACCACCCCGACTTCGCGCGCTGGCTGGTGGCGCAAGGGATCACGTCGATTTCCCTCAATCCGGATTCCGTCATTGCCACCTGGAAGTCTCTCGCCGCACAATAGCAAACCCCTATGGCCGATGGCCTCAGGGGCGGCGATGATGGGGCAATGTTGAATCCAGCGGCGGGTGCGCGTGAATTAAAACCGGTGACCGGCGGTTTTCGCTTGCACGGCTGGCTGCTGGCGATCTGGTTCGCAGCCTCGTTCGGCGTCGTGTTCTTTGCCCATGACCTGCGGATGCTGGTGGGCGGCTGGCCGTTGGGTTACTGGTTTGCCGCGCAGGGCAGCGTGTTGATTTTCATTGCCATCGTCGCGGTCTTGGCCTGGCGGGCCAACCGGCGGGACGGCGAAATGCTGGCCGACGAGCCGATCTACACCGCCTACAAACAGCGGCTGCATCGCAGATTTGCCACTTACGTGGTGTGCCTGTTGCTGTTCTTGCTGGCCCTGGGCCTGGCCGAGCAGTGGGGGCTGAAAAAGGCCTGGGTCGGTGCTATTTTTCTGTTCGTCACGGTCAGTCTGTACGCTGTGATCGGCATTTACAGCCGCACCTCGGATGCCTCCGAGTATTACGTGGCCGGGCGCAAGATTCCTGCCGTTTACAACGGCATGGCGACGGCTGCCGACTGGATGAGCGCGGCTTCGTTCATCAGCCTAGCGGGCGGGCTTTACCTGAACGGCTTTTCGGGCTCCAACGCTCAGCCCGGCGGCCTGGTGTATGTGCTGGGCTGGACTGGTGGCTTCTGCCTGGTGGCGTTGCTGGTGGCCCCCTACCTGAGAAAGCTCAATCTCTACACCATTCCGGATTATTTCGGGGTCCGCTTTGGCGGGCGCTGGCCTCGCATCATTGCCGCGTTGGCGGCGGTACTGTGTTCTTTTACCTACGTCGTGGCGCAGATTTACGGTGTTGGCTTGATTGCTTCGCTCATGACCGGGGTTCAGTTTGAAATTGGCATTCTGCTCGGGCTCGGGGGCGTGCTGGTGTGTTCTTTTCTGGGCGGCATGCGGGCCGTGACCTGGACCCAGGTGACCCAGTATGTGGTTCTGATTCTGGCCTTTTTGCTCCCGGTTTCATGGTTGGCCTACAAACAGTTGGGCAATCCACTGGCGCCCTTTGTCTACGGTCAACAACTGCCAAAAATCAGTGCGCTGGAGCGCCAATTGACAGCCTCGCCGGCGGAGTTGCAGGTGCGTGAGGAGTACGCCCGTCGCGCACAGGTCTATGCGCTCAAGCTGACCAGCGTGGAGGAGACGCTGGAGCGTGAGCGCAAGGCGCTGCGGGAGCACATTCGTTCGTTGAACGATCAGCGCGCGGACGAAGCGCTCATTGTTGCCGCCCGGCGCGAGCTGGCCGCGCTGCCCAAGGATGCGGCCATTGCGCGCGAGCGCTGGACGCGTGCCATGCAGGACAACCTGAATCGGACCCAGCCGCTGGGCGGCATGCCGGCGCACACCAGGCCCTTTGCCGGCGACCCGCACGGGAGCGAGGCGCAGCAGCAGACGTTTGAGCTGTCGCGACGCAACGCATTGGCCCTGATGTTTTGTCTGATGGTGGGTACCGCCGGTTTGCCCCACTTGCTGACCCGCTTTTACACCACCCGCACGGTGGCAGAGGCGCGCACCTCGGTCGCCTGGTCGCTGTTTTTCATCGCACTGCTGTATTTGTCGGCGCCGGCGTTGGCGGTATTGGTCAAATTTGAAATCATGAGTCAGTTGGTGGGGCAGAACTTTGATGCGCTGCCGGCCTGGATCGGGCAATGGGCCAAGCTGGACCCCACGCTGATCTCGGCCAGCGATGTCAATGGCGATCAGATCCTGCAGTTCGCCGAGCTCAAATTGGGCGCCGACATCGTGATGCTGGCCATGCCTGAACTGGGCGGTTTGCCCTACGTGGTGTCGGGTCTGGTGGCGGCGGGCGGACTGGCGGCCGCGCTGTCCACCGCAGATGGCCTGCTGTTGACCATTGGCAACGCGCTGGCACACGACTTGTTCTTTCGCGGCGAGAGCGACCGCGCCGGCGTCGTGCGCAGGGTGATGTTGTCAAAGTTCGCCCTGCTGGTGGTGGCCCTGGCCGCCGCCTATGTGGCGGCTCAGCGCCCGGCCGACATTCTCTATCTGGTGTCTGCGTCGTTTTCGCTGGCCGGGGCCGCGTTTGTGCCGGCCATGGTGCTGGGCATATTCTGGTACCGCACCACGCGCCAGGCGGCCGTTGCCGGCATGCTCGCCGGTCTCGGTCTGACCCTCTACTACATCGTGGTCAACGTCGCCGCCGTCCGAGCGGCGCTGGGCTTGAGTGGCAGCGGCTTGTGGTTTGGCATTCAGCCGGTTTCTGCCGGGGTATTCGGCGTCTTGGCGGGCGTGCTGGTCACCGTGCTGGTCAGCCTGCTGTCGCGTCCCGAGTTGGTGCCGGCAGATTGAGGGGTGGCGCGCTGCTTCCTGCAATGGCCTATAATTATGGGCTTCGCCTTGCCACACCTCAATTAGACGCTGAGGGTGGCTTTATCTGCCTGAATTCGGGCCATCCACAAGGAGTATCAATGCGTCATTACGAAATCATCCTCATGATCCACCCGGATCAGAGCGAACAAGTTCCCGCCATGCTGGAACGTTACAAGGGCATGATCGTGTCCGGCGGTGGCAAAGTGCACCGTGTTGAAGACTGGGGTCGGCGCCAGTTGGTCTACATGATCAACAAGCTGGCCAAAGCCCATTATCTGTGCGTCAACATCGAAGCCGATCAAACCGTGATGGCAGAACTGGAGCACGCGTTCAAGTTCAACGATGCCGTGCTGCGCCATCTGACGGTATTGAAGAAAAAGGCCGACACCGGTCCTTCTTCGATGATGAAAACGGTCGAGCGTGAAGATGCACGCAAGACCCAACAGGCTGAGTACCAGGCCTGATTTCCGGTGAAAAGGCTTGATTGCCAGCGAGGAGCGTGAACCACGTTGCCAACCAGCTTGTTCTGACTGCCTGTATCGCCGAGCTTGATGCCCTGCGTTACACCCCAGCCGGATTGCCCGCACTGAATCTGCGACTCGAGCATGAGTCAGAGCTTCAGGAAGCAGGGCAGACAAGACAGGTCAAGGCCGCCATGAAAGCGGTGGCTTTTGGTGCGATGGCGGAGCGGCTTGTCAAACAAGCCATCGGCAGCGCCTGGAGATTCAACGGTTTTCTGGCGACCCCGCGCAACGGCAAACACGTCGTGTTTCACATTCAAGAATTTCAGCAAGATTAACGAATTCGTAAAAATTTAAGGAGTCCATCATGGCCGGACCAAAACGTTTCAATAACAAAGACAAGCGCCCCAAGCGCCCCGCCCAGAACCTGCTGTTCAAGCGCAAGCGCTTTTGCCGCTTTACCGTGACCGGCGTTGAAGAGATCGATTACAAAGACATCGACACGCTGCGCGACTTCATTGCCGAGAACGGCAAGATCATTCCCGCGCGCCTGACTGGCACCCGTGCCATTTTCCAGCGCCAGCTCAACACCGCCATCAAGCGCGCGCGTTTCCTCGCGATGCTGCCGTACAGCGACCAGCACAAGATCTAAGGACCACGACCATGCAAATCATTCTGCTCGACAAGGTCGTGAACCTTGGCAATCTCGGCGAGATCGTTCGCGTCAAAGACGGCTATGCCCGCAACTTTCTGATTCCTTCGGGTCGAGCCCGCCGCGCCACGGCGTCGGCCAAGCAAGAGTTTGAAGTCAAGCGCGCCGAACTGGAAAAAGTGGCAGCAGCCAAATTGGCTGAATGCCAGGCCATGGGCGAGAAGCTGGCCGGCACGACCTGCAAGCTGACCCAGAAGGCCGGCGTGGACGGTCGCCTGTTTGGCTCCGTCACCAATGCCGACATCGCCGAAGAGCTGACCAAGAATGGCTTCAAGGTGAGCAAGGCGCAGGTTCGCATGCCCAACGGCCCCATCAAGCTGGTGGGCGACAGCACCGTCAGTGTCGCCTTGCACACCGACGTGCTGGTCGAGATCACCGTTTCGGTCTACGGCGAAACCGCTTAAACGCCAGACGCTCCGAAAAAAGCCGCCGGGGTTGTCAAGCCCTGGCGGCTTTTGCATTGGTGGGCTTGCTTGTCCCGCCATTTCCACAGTTTGTGCACAGCTAGTAAAGGGCTTGTGCCCAGCTATTCACTCGACGCCAATCCAACGCTGGCGTAGCATCAATGGCTCAAAGGAAACCTCCATGTCTGCTGTACTTTCTGCCGTGGGTGATGACTACGGTCAAGACCGGCAAGTAGCGCAATTGCGCATACCCCCGCACTCGATCGAGGCCGAGTCCAGCGTGCTGGGCGGCTTGCTGCTGGACAACGGCGCCTGGGACCGCGTCAGTGACTTGTTGGGCGATGGCGATTTTTATCGCTTTGAGCACCGCATGGTGTTTGGCGCCATTGGTATTCTGATCAATGCCTCCAAACCGGCCGACGTGATCACGGTGTTTGAGCAACTGCAGAATCAGGGCAAGGCCGAAGAAATAGGGGGCTTGAGTTACCTCAACTCACTGGCCCAGTACGTGCCCAGCGCCGGCAATATTCGGCGCTATGCCGAGATCGTGCGCGAGCGCTCGATCCTGCGCAAACT
>JAKFXU010000333.1 GCA_021731215.1 Rhodoferax sp. | reverse complement strand
TTTCAGGGGCGACAGGTATTCGACGAACACTTTGCCCATCAAGTGGTCCATCTCATGCTGGATGCACACTGCCAGCAGGTCTTCGGCTTCAATCAGGCGCGTTGTGCCGCTGCCATCGAGGGCGCTCACCGTGACCGCGTCAAAGCGTTGCACGCCGTCATAGATGCCGGGCACGGACAAGCAGCCTTCCTCGTTGAGGTGGGTCTCGCTGCTGGTCCAGACCATCTGCGGGTTGATCAGCACCAGCGGCTGATCGCGCTCTTCGGACACGTCCATCACAATCAGGCGTTCATGCACGTCGACCTGGGTCGCCGCCAGGCCGATGCCCTTGGCCTCGTACATGGTCTGCAGCATGTTGACAATCAGCGTCTGGATGCGGGCGTCCACCGTCTGTACCGGTTTGGCCACGGTGTGCAGTTTGGGGTCGGGGTAGCAAAGAATGGGGAGTAAAGCCATGAATTCTCTTCAAAGATGTCGTTATTTTCGCCACTTTTAGCCGCTCCGGCACAGGCCACGGTCAGAAAACGTTGCCCAATCAAGGGCTTGAGCGCAAAATCGCGCCTAATTTATCAAGATTTTCAACGAATTGGCAGGGCAGCCGCCTGGCCATCCGAACAGCTCAAGAGGCCTTTGCAGCGCAGCGAAACATGACAAAACACACGATGCCAAAATCCAAAGTCGCAATCGCCGCCCTGGTGGCGCTGGTCAGCACCGTGCTGACCGCCCCGGCGTCGGCCCAGAACTACCCCATCACGGCGGACCAAAAGGCCACGGCGGCCCAGGTGGCGCAGGCCGGCGTGCCCTTGAGCGAACTGAGCCCCAATGCGCCCGACAGCTACAGCGTCAAAGCGGGTGACACGCTGTGGGCGATAGCGGGCCTGTTTCTCAAAAATGCGTGGCGCTGGCCCGAGTTGTGGGGCATGAATCTGCAGGAGATCAAGAATCCGCACCTGATCTACCCCGGTCAGAACTTGTACCTGGAGCGCAAGGACGGGCGCGCCACCCTGCGCATGGCCAGGTCGGCCAGCGCGGAGGGGGCGCTTGACACCGTGCGCCTGTCGCCCCGCATCCGCTCCGAGAGTCTGGCCAGCGACGCCTTGCCGACCCTGAAAAGCCACTTGATTGAACCCTTTCTGACGGAGCCGATGATTGTCGACGAGAACGGGCTCAAGGCCGCGCCGCGCATTGTGGCGGCGCAAGAAGGCCGGGTGCTGCTGACCCGCGGCGACCGCGCTTACGCGCGCGGGCAGGGCGAGGCGGTGCTGGTCGATGAGCCCGGACAAAAGCAGAAGGCGTATCGGGTATTTCGCAACGCAACGCCCCTGAAGGACCCGGTGACCAGAGAAGTGCTGGGCTATGAGGCGCAATACGTCGGCAAGGCCTTGCTGGCGCGCGGCGAATCCAGCCAGCCGTCGACCGACCGCGATGGCAAGCCCCGCACCGACGTCGTCCCGGCCACGATTGACATCGTCGCCGCCAAGGAAGAGATGCGGGTCGGCGACCGGCTGCTGCCCGAGCCAGCGCAACTGCTGCAGAGTTACATGCCGCGCGCGCCCCAAGGCCCGGTCGATGCCCGCATCGTCTCGGTCTATGGCAGTGCGGTCGTCCATGCCGGGCAAAACCAGGTGGTGGTGATCAATCGCGGCAGCCGCGACGGCATCGAGAGCGGGCATGTCATGGCGATCCTGAAGGACGGGGCGCGCCTGCTCGACAAGACCGATCCGGCACGGCCTGAGTTGAAGTTGCCGGACGAACGCAATGGCTTGCTGATGGTGTTCCGGACCTTCGAGAAACTCTCTTACGCGCTGGTGCTGGAAATCACGGACGGCGTCAAAGTGGGCGACCGCCTGGTCAATCCGCGCTAAGCAGCGCTAACCAGCGCGACCTGGACGGCTGCAGATGGAGCGCGAAGAACTTGGCAGTTGGCTTCGCCTGACGCTCACCCCCGGTGTTGGCAACCAGAGCGCGCGCCAATTGCTGGCGGCGTTCGGGCTGCCAGCGGCGGTGTTCCGACAGCCGGGCGCCGCGCTGCGTCAGGTGGTGAGCGAGGCGCAGGCCGCCAGTCTGCGCACCGAGCCGCCGGAGCTGGCCGCCCTGCTTGAACTCACCTGGCGCTGGCTGCAGGAGAGCGCCGCCGCCCCGCGCCGGGTTGTGGTGTTGGGTGACGCCGCCTACCCGGCGTCGCTGCTCAACATCGAGGACCCGCCGTTGCTGCTGTACCTGCTGGGGACTGGCACTGCTGCTGCCCATGACGACCCGGCGCCGATCGATCACGCGTCGGCCGTGACCGACCCCATCGCCCAGCAACTGGCGCACAGCATCGCCATGGTGGGCAGTCGCAACCCGACCCCGCAGGGAGCGGCCAATGCGCGTCATTTCGCCAAAGCGCTCGGGCAAGCGGGCCTGACGGTGGTGTCCGGCCTGGCTTTGGGCGTGGACGGCGCCGCCCACGAGGGCGCGCTTGACAGCCTGGCGCCGGGCTCAACCCGGCTGGCCACGGTGGCCGTGGTCGGCACCGGGCTGGACCGGGTGTACCCGAAAAGTCACCGTGCGCTGGCGCACCGGATCGCGCAAAACGGACTGCTGATCAGCGAGTACCCCTTGGGCACGCCGCCTTTGCCGGCTAATTTTCCCAAGCGTAACCGCCTCATTGCCGGGCTGGCGCAGGGGACGCTGGTGGTGGAGGCCGCATTGAAGTCGGGCTCGCTCATCACCGCACGCCTGAGCGCCGAGCAGGGCAAGGAGGTGTTTGCCATTCCCGGCTCGATTCACTCGGCGCAGGCGCGCGGCTGCCACGCGCTCATCAAGCAGGGCGCCAAGCTGGTGGAATCGGCGCAGGATGTACTCGAAGAAATGAAGCTCGATGTCGGCACCGCCGTCGCGCCGGGTGGCGCCGAGTCGCGCGCCGCTGCACCAGCCAGCCCTTTTGACGCCGCTGCGGCGCTGCTGGAGGCGCTCGGCTTTGACCCGGTGGGGCTCGACGCCCTGCAAGCGCGCTCCAGCCTGGACACCGCCAATCTGCAAGCGCAATTGATGGCGCTCGAGATCGACGGGCGGATCGCGCGCTTGGCCGGCGGCCTGTTCCAGCGCCTGACGCCGGCCTGATTTTCAGGTTAAAGCCGGAATTGGACGCTGATCCGGACTTGGGGTCCATCTTGCCGTGTCGGGGTTCGGTATTCGCGCTATATTGAGCGCATGTTTGAAGTCCTTGTTTTCGTTTACGAGAATTACTGGCGCGGCGATGTCTGTCCCGAGCCGGCCCATCTGGAGCGCAAATTGCACGCGGTGGGTTTTGATGCCGAGGAAATTCAGGACGCGCTGACCTGGCTGGGCGAGCTCAATCTGGCAGCGCGCGGTCTGCAGCAATCGGCACCCAAAGGGCCGGGCAGCAGCCTGGCGCCGCTGCCGACGGTGCCGGCGCTGGCGCAGTCGGCCAACAGCATGCGCATCTATACGATGGCCGAGCAGGCGCAGTTGGGCGCCCCCTGCCTGGGTTTCGTCAGTTTTCTTGAAAACGCCGGCGTGTTGCCGGCGCATATGCGCGAAATCGTGCTGGACCGCGCCATGGCGGCCCCCGGCGGCCCGGTGCCGCTGGATGATCTGAAAATAATCATCCTGATGGTGTACTGGAGTCTGGGCCAGGAGCCCGATGCGCTGGTGCTCGACGAATTGTGCGACGACAGCGCCAACCGGCTGGCCCACTGAGGAATCTAGCAGGCGCCGCCGGGCCGCCCCAAGGCGACTGAGCCCCCTCGGGGCTGGAGCCTGCGGCTCCAAGCCTGCTTGAGCAGGGTTGGACAGGCGACAGAGGCGAAGCGTCTCGCGAGCCGCGGCCTGCAAGGCCTCGCGCAGCACATGAAATGGCAAGCGTGGGGGCTAGCTTCAAGCCAGCAGTCGCTCCGGATTGGCCTCCAGCTTGCCCAGCGCATCCCGCGTGGCGCGCACGGTGAGCGCTTCCTCTTCTTCGGGCGACAGCAGGCCGGCCTGCAAATAGGCCGCCAGACGCCCGGTCTGCAGCAGATAGCTGCGCCCATCGGTCGAAGCAAACAAATGCAAATGTTTGCGCTCACTGCGCCAAACAAACTGAACCTGGGTCACACGTGCGTTGTGGTCGAGCGTAAACCAGGTGCCCAATTGCAGCTCCTGCGCGCACGCCAGCATGGCCGCGTTCGGTCTGGCGCCGCCATCGGCCACCACCTCCAGCACCGATTCTTCCAGCCCCAGCAGCATTTCAATACTGTGCCCGTCGAGCGCCAGCTCGTCCACCCCCTCCTCGCTGACCAGGTCTTCCAACTGGGCCAGGCGTTCGGCCATGGCCTCGATTTGCGCGTTGGGAATGGCCTGGGTCTTGGCCAGGAAGGCATCGGCCAGGGTCTCGCTGACGGTTCTGATGTGGGCCTCCTGCTCCACCGGCGCCACGCCCAGCAGCGTCATGCCGGAGCGCAAGCCCTGCACCAGTTGCGGCAGTTTCCGAATCACGTCGGCCCGGTCGCCGCGATTGGGCTTGGCGCTGGCGGCCCAGACCAGGTCGGTCGCCGCTTTCTTGAGGGCCAGGGTCTGGGCATGCTGCGGGCCCTGGCGCACCGCTGCCAGCGCCAGCACCTCGGCCCAGACTTTGAACAGAAAATCGCGAATCTCGTCGCGCACCGGCATGTCCTTGAGCATGTCGCGCATCTCGATCGTGTACTGGATCGTCAGCGTTTCCTTCTGCTCCACCTGCTGGGCCACACTGACCAGTTTCTGCGTCGCTGCGCTGCCGGTCAGAAACTGCGCCAGAAAGGTCTGGAATTCCTGGTGCGCGAGCTGATAGACGCGCTTGCCGGTTTCGGGGTACTGCTCGATCATGCGCACCAGGCGCTTGATTTCAAGCTCCAGCGCGCCACCGCTGATGCCGCTGGCGTCAAAACCCATGACGCAGGAACCCATGCGATCAATCAACTGGCGCGCCGGGTGATTGAGCGTGCCAAAGAAATCCGGCTCGGCCAAGGCCAGCCGCAGCACTGGCATTTGCAGGCGCGCAAACCAGACCCGGATGCCGCTCGGGATGCGGTCCTCCTGCAAAATGGCCTGGAACATCAGCGCCACAATCTCGATCAGGGCCTTTTCGCTCTTGGTCTCGGCCTTGTTCTTGAGTTCGGCCGATCGTTGGCGCAGCGCCACCGTCTGCGTCGCCACACTGGCCGCACTGTCCTGTTCCGGCGCGCTGGCGCTGGCCGCGTCCGGCTCGAGCGGTGCCGGCAGTGCGAGGGCGGCCGCCAAGGCCGGTGACGGAGGTTGATGGTGGGCCGCTTCAATATTGGTGTTGGCCGAACCGATCAGCAAGTGCTTGAGTTGGCCCATGACATCGAGCGCCCGCGTGCGCGCCCGCGCCAGCGGGGTGGTGGCGGTCATCATGCGGGTTTCTTCCAGCGCGCTGGTCAGGCGCGACCCGGTTGGCTCGGGCGCGGTTTGGGTGCCGGATGGGGCGGCGGAGGCACGCTCCCGCAGCGGCGCCGGGGTCACCTGCTTGAAGTGATTCTTCCGTTCGATCGTTGGCAGTACCCCCTGCGTGATCAAATAGGCATTGCAGTCGGTATAGGCCTGCAGCAGACGCCCGCCCAGGAGCTGCTGCGCGACCTCGTTGACCAGCGGCCAGGCTGCGCGCGGCAGTCCGGCCTGCTCCCATTGCGTCACGATCGCCAGCAGCAGCACTTCCGGTTGCAGCAGGTCTGCGGCGTCGAGCTCGTCCCGGTGTTCCAGATAGCGGATGCGCAGGTACAGGTCCTGCAACGCGGCGCCGACTTGTTCCTGCATCCCCATGACCAGCCGCGAGGCAATGATCTGGTTTTCCACCACGTTGGTCCCGAGCAGTTCTAGAGCGACTGGCGCCAGCGCCGCTGGCGCGTTGCCAAGGGGTTGCAAGGCCGCCTGCCACTGCTTGAGCGTAGCCGCCAGCCAGGCGGCCCGGTGGCGCTGGTAACTGGTCCAGACCTCCCGCCGGCTCTGCATCTCACTCGCGGGTGCGGCTTCGGCTAGAAGAGCCGTCAGCCGCTGCTGTGCCGCGTCAGCCAGCGCCGCCATGGCGGCGCTGGCCTGGGCCACCAAGCGTTTACGCGTCTCTTGGGCGAGTTCCTTGGGTCGCGCAAAAGGGACGGAGGTGGCCATGGGCGCGAGACCCCTTAGACGGTGGCACCGGCGTTGGGGTCATTGGGGTCTTCCTCCTTCTTGGCGCCGCCCTTGATCAAATCCTCGCGCTGGATGCCCAGCCACATCGCAATGGCGGCTGCCACAAAAACCGAGGAGTAGATGCCAAACAAAATGCCGATGGTCAGCGCCAAGGCGAAGTAGTGCAGCGT
>JAKFXU010000193.1 GCA_021731215.1 Rhodoferax sp. | reverse complement strand
AGCCTTTGTCGAACGCATGAATCGCGGCGCCATGTCGCAGCGCGCCAGCCAGCACCTGGCCCAGGTGCTGCGGGTGCTGCGCTATCACGAGACCACGGCGGAACAGGTTCATTTGGCCGCACCGCTGCGCCCCCTGAACGCGCAACACCCTGCTGGCA
The DNA here is from genome assembly GCA_021731215.1 of Rhodoferax sp. Taxonomy (GTDB): domain Bacteria; phylum Pseudomonadota; class Gammaproteobacteria; order Burkholderiales; family Burkholderiaceae_C; genus Rhodoferax. The sequence continues at coordinate 6,183 of JAKFXU010000193.1, read as the reverse complement.
CGGTTTTGCACGACGCCTTCCTGAACCAGGCCGACGCGCTGCTGGCCTGGTGCGACCCACAGGCAACGGAGCCCGAGACGGCGGCCCTGGACGCGGCCGCCCAGACCATGGAAACGGCTTACGAAGAGCTCAAGACCGGCTTGCTGGGCGTCGGTGCCGCCGGCGGTGCGCGACTGGCCGACATGGAGGAGGCGCTGCGCCGCTACAGCGCCCTGCGCCGCGCCGCGCAGCAGGCGAGCAAGGCACGGCGGCGCTGGTCAAGCGTGGCGGCGCCGGTCGAGCCGATTGAGCTGTAACAATACCGTCAACACTCACCAGGACACACCGATGCAATCCCTCTTGTCGCTCAGCGCCCAGGTCGCCACGGCTGGCCCCCGTTAACACCGTGCCCCGCAATTTATCGAGTCCGGCGCTGCGCGGCGGCGCGCTGGCCCTGTTGGCCGCCCTATTGTTCGGGGTCAGCACGCCGCTGGTGCAGCGCTTTGGCAGCGGTCTGGGCGCCTTCACCACCGCGGCCCTGCTGTACGCCGGCGCGGCCGCCATGGGAATACTGCTCAGGCAGCCGGTGCAGCGGGAGGCGCGCTTGCAACGCAGCGACCTCGCTCGCCTGTTGGCGATGGCCGGCTTCGGTGCGGTGCTCGGACCGGTGGCGCTGGCGTGGGGCTTGCAGCGCACCAGTGGCACCAGCGCGTCCCTGATGCTCACCCTGGAGGCGCTGTTCACCGCGCTGCTGGCCTGCAAGCTGTATCACGAAACGATGGGCCGGCGCGTCTGGCTCGCCATGCTGTTGCTGCTGGCCGGCGCCGTGCTGCTGGTGTTTGATCGGGGCCGCTTGGGCGGCGTCGAGTTGATGGGCCTGCTGGCGGTGCTGGTGGCCACGGCCGCCTGGGGCGTGGACAACGCCCTGTCGCGCGCGCTGGCCGAGCGCGACCCGGCGCAGGTGGTGCTGGCCAAGGCAGCGCTGGGCGTTTGCGCCACCACCGTGCTGGCCATGAGTCTGGGCGAGCCGACGCCGGAGACCACCGCCGCACTGAGTTTGCTCGCCGTCGGCGCCACCGGCTACGGCCTGAGTCTGCGCTTTTATTTGCTGGCCCAGCGGGCCTTCGGCGCGGCGCGCACCGGTTCGGTGTTTGCGTTTGCCCCGTTCATGGGCGCGCTGGCGGCTTTTGTGCTCGGTGAACGTTCAGCCGGTGGCTTGACCGCCGCCGGCGGACTCTTGATGTTGCTCGGCGTGCTGCTGCATCTGGCGGAAAACCACGCACATCAACATGGGCATGAGGCCGTTGCGCACGAACATGCCCACTCGCACGACGACGGCCATCACAACCATGTGCACGACCCCCTGCCGGCTGGGGCGCACAGCCATGCCCATCAACACGAAGCGCTGCACCATAGCCATCCGCACGTCCCGGATGCACATCATTCGCATCGGCACTGAAGGCTTTTTATCGCCTCGATGCCGCAACGCCCCTGCAGGCGCGAAAGAACCAATGTCCCGCCTCGAATCCGAAGATTGGCTGCCAGCCAGTTAGAATACGCGGCTCGGAAGCTTGGCAGAGTGGTCGATTGCACCGGTCTTGAAAACCGGCAAACCGCAAGGTTTCCAGGGTTCGAATCCCTGAGCTTCCGCCAATAAAAACAACAACTTAGCGAAGTTCGGCGCTATGCAAAGCCGGTAGGCAACAAGCCCCCGCAGCGCCCGCTATTCGCCGTGGATGGCCTGCCGCTCGGCTCCGGCATTTGGAATCAGATGAAGGCGCTACGCGCTGAACGATTGCAGCGGCAAGGCTACAAGGCCGAGCTTGAAGCGGCGGTCAGCGCGTGCCAGTGATTACGCAACATCAGTCTCGCTGGCATAAAGCCCATCGAAATCGTATTCATCGAATACGTGCTCGACGATGCTGTAGGGTGGCCCGTTCCAGTCAAGCGGATCGCCTTCGAGTTTGATGGCGCAGATTGTCCGCGAACCAACATCAGTGCAGCGCCATCGTCCGGCTTGCGTCCAAAACTCCAGCCCGATGACGAACTCGCTTTGCTCCATCAGGCAATCAGGCTACCGTTATCTCGACATGCCGACCGAGCACAAGCGCTGCCGCCTCAATCTGATCTAGCCTAGAGGCGTGACGCAGGTCAAACAAGCGGTCAACTTGTGGCATGTGCCAGCCCAAGCGACGCGCCAGTTCTGATTTTTTGATGCCCTGTTCGGTCATCGCCTGATACACACCGAGCTTGGCGCACTCCAGTGCTGACGGGCGCACCGTTTTCTGTCCGGGTGCTGGCTGGCTAACAGCGGGCAACGCTTTACGGGCATCCACGTAGAAGGACAGAGCGCTTTCCAATGCGTCCACAGCTTGAAGCAAGGCTTCATCCTCATCCACGCCGAAGGTGATGGCCTCGGGCACATCGGCAAACGTCACCAACACGGTGCCGTCATCGGGGGTCAGGGTCACAGGGTAGTCAAACATATTTTTCCTCACTTCAAACCAAGTTGGCGTTTAATAACGGCTTCAAGTCCCTTGCCGAGTTCTGTTGTACCGTGCATGGGCAGGGCAGACTGCTTACCGTTCAGGAACACCTTCAAATGGGAACCCTTGCCGGGTTGAAAGGTAGCGCCTTGCTGTTCCAGCCACTTCTTCATCTGCTTGGAGTTCATGCTGCGAATAATAACAGATGTGTTGTGTTTATCAATGTAAAACGCAACACTTTTGTTTATTTTTTGCCCGCGATGCCATCTCCGCAACGCAAGACTGAACCGGCCTCGTTATTAAGTATTTCGGGGGCTTAAATTGCGGAGTTGTGGAGATGAAAGCAGCCTAAGCCGTTGATTTTTACTGATTTCTGCTGGAGACTTGAAAACCGGCAAACCGCAAGGTTTCCAGGGTTCGAATCCTGAGCTTGCGCCAGAGCACTAACCGCCGCGCCGGGCCGCCCCAAGCAAGGCCAGCCCCCTCGGGGGGCAGCGCAGTACGCGTAGCGACAAGCGTGGGGGCCAGGTTAACCCCAGAGGTCCAGTGGCGGGTCCGTCACCACCGCGCGCAGGATGTCGGAGCGCGAAATAAAACCACTGACCAGACCCTGCTCATCGACCACCGCCAGACCCGGCAATCCGGTATCGAGCAGAACGCGCGCCACGCGCCGGATATCGGTATCGGGCGCCACGCTGGGCACTGGCGTGCGCATGATGTCCACCACGCTTTGCGCCAGCAGAGCGCGCCACACCAGCGCATTGCTGTCCGGCGTTGGCAGGTGTTCGGGACGCATCAAGTCAGCCCGGGACAACAAACCCACCAGCGTGGCGGCCGCATTGACCACCGGCGCCTGACCCACGCCCTGCTGGGCCAGCAGTTGCCAGGCCTGCAGCACCGTCGCGCTATCGGGCAGGGTGATCACCGGGCGGCTCATCAACTCATCGACCCGCCGCAAGGGCTGGCGCGGCTGCTCCACCTTCTGGGTCTGGGCGTAAGCGGCCAAGGCGCTGCGATGCGCCTCGTCGCTGGGCGCTGCCGGCAGCGGCCCGGCAACGCTGCCGATGGCAGCATAGCCGGGGTCGAGCCCATCGCGTTTAACCGGCTTGATGGCGTTGGCGCGGGCCGACGCGCCGACGCGCTCAATCTGGCGCAGTTGCTCCATTGAGCCCCGAAATGATTGCCCGCTAACGCCATAGACATAGAACATCGTCCAGACCCTCCATCATTGAACCGGACTATAGCGCGGCTCCGCCAAAAAACAGAGCGCTCAGCGCGGCGGCGGCAGGAACAGCGCTTGCAGATCGTTCAAAAAATCAAAGCCCCGCACGCTCGGTTTGACGCGGGTCAGGTCGCGCTCGATCAAACCTTGGCGTTCGGCCGCATCCAGGCCTTTTTGAATCGCGCCAATGGCCAGACCGGTGCGTTCGCAAAACTGCTGCAACACAAAGCCGTCTTTCAACCGCAGGGCATTGAGCATGAACTCAAACGGCAAGTCAGCCCGGCTGACTTCGCTGTCCTGGGCCAGGCAGTGGCCGGCCAGCGCTTGCTCCATGTACCGGCGGGGCTCGCGAAAACGCACTTGGCGCACCACCCGGTGGGCAAAACTGAGCTTGCTGTGCGCTCCCGCGCCCAAGCCCAGGTAGTCGCCAAACTGCCAGTAGTTGAGGTTGTGCTGGCAGCGATGGCCGGCGCTGGCATAGGCCGACACTTCATAGCGCTGCAACCCGGCTTGGCCTGTCATGTCGGTGATGAGATCCAGCATGTCGTAGGCCGTGTCTTCCTCGGGGATCAGCGGTGGGAACTTGGCGAAATAGGTGTTGGGCTCGATGGTGAGGTGGTAGATCGAGATATGCGGCGGCGCCAGCGCCAGCGCCGTGGCCATGTCCTGTTTCAGAGCGGCCAGCGTCTGGCCCGGCAGCGCGTACATGATGTCCAGGTTGAAGGTGTCGAAGGCCTGCGCCGCTTCTTCCACCGCGGCCAGCGCCTGGGCGCGGTCATGCACCCGCCCCAGGGTTTTCAAAAAGTCGTCGTTAAAGCTCTGCACCCCGACCGACAGGCGGGTCACACCGGCGGATCGGAAGGCCCGGAAACGGTCTTTCTCGAAGGTGCCCGGATTGGCCTCCAGCGTGATCTCGCAGTCGGGCTCGAGCGGCAGGCGGGCCCGAATGCCGCTCAGCAGGCGATCGATCGCCTCGGGTGAAAACAGACTGGGCGTGCCGCCGCCGATAAAAATACTGTGCACCCTGCGGCCCCACACCAGCGGCAGCGCCGCTTCCAGATCGGCCAGCACGGCCTCCAGGTAGCGCTGCTCGGGCAGCTCGGCGGCGCGCATTTGGTGCGAGTTGAAATCGCAATAAGGGCATTTTTTCAGGCACCAGGGCAGGTGCACATAGAGCGACAGCGGCGGCAGGGCCGTCAACTGCAAAGTGCCGGGCCGCATATAGTGCGCCAGGTCGTGGCGCGCCGCCGTCTCGGACGCGATAAAAGCCGGTGCAATCGGGATCATGGCCAGTACGACCCGCCCTACAGCCAGCGTTCACGCATCAGCGCCAGCATGGCCCGCGCCGCCCGCCCCCGGTGGCTGTTGGCATTTTTCACCGCCACCGGCAATTGGGCAAAGGTCTGGCCCAGCTCGGGGAGGTACATCACCGGATCAAAACCAAAGCCGTTGTCGCCGACCGGGGCGCGGGCGATCTCGCCCTGCACGCGGCCGACCGCGATCAGCGGCTCGGGGTCTTGCGGCGAGCGCACCGCCACCAGTGTGCTGACCAGCGCGGCACGGCGCTGCTCAACGCCCTGCATTTGTTCCAGCAGGGCGCGCACGTTGTTGTCGTCGCCTTTGGCGTAGCCAAACCGCGTGGCGTAATACGCGGTATCGACGCCCGGCAAGCCGCCGAAGGCATCGACACACAAACCGGCATCGTCCGCCAGCGCCGCCAGGCCACTGTGCTCGGCAGCGTGGCGCGCCTTGGCCAGCGCATTCTCGACAAAGGTGCGGTACGGCTCGGGTGCTTCGGCGATGCCCAACTCGCCTTGCGCGATCAACTCAAGCCCGAGCGGCGCCAACATGGCGCGCAGCTCCGCCAATTTACCGGGGTTGTTGGACGCCAGAACCATTTTCATGAAGTCAACTTTAAATCGGTAGTCATGGCGCCAGCCGCTATTGGGTGAGCAGCGAGCGCTTCTGCAGCGCGACCAGGTCGCTGATGCCTTGTTCGGCCAACGCCAGCAAAGCGTTCATCTCCTGGCGTGAAAACGCCGCGCCTTCGGCGGTGCCCTGCACTTCCACGAAATGGCCGGCGCCGGTCATCACCACGTTCATGTCGGTGTCGCAGGCGGCGTCCTCGCTGTACTCCAGGTCGAGCAAGGGCGTGCCCTGCAGCAGGCCGACCGAGATCGCCGCCACATGGTCGCGAATCGGGGACTGCTGGAGTTTGCCCTGCGCCAGCAACTGGCTGACCGCATCCTGCGCGGCGACAAAAGCCCCGGTGATGGCGGCAGTGCGGGTGCCGCCGTCAGCCTGCAGCACATCACAGTCCAGATAGATGGTGCGCTCACCCAGGCCGGCCAGGTCAAACACCGAGCGCAGGGAGCGACCGATCAGACGTTGAATTTCCTGGGTGCGGCCGCTCTGCTTGCCGCGCGCCGCCTCACGCTCGCTGCGGCTGTGGGTGGCACGCGGCAGCATGCCGTATTCGGCCGTGACCCAGCCCTC
>JAKFXU010000131.1 GCA_021731215.1 Rhodoferax sp. | reverse complement strand
CCCGTGATGCCGCGCTGATCCAGCGCGGCATCACGGGCAAGGGGCAGGAGGTGCAGAGCGCGCTGTTCGAAAACAACGTGTTTCTGGTGGGACAGCACATGCTGCAGTACGCCATCACCGGCCAGGCGGCCGCGCCCATGCCCGAGCGCATTTCGGCCTGGGCCGTGTACGACGTGTTCACGGTGAAAGATGGCGAGCAGATTTTTCTGGCCGCGGTGAGCGACGCGCAGTGGGCCACCTTTTGCGATGCGCTTGACTTTGCCGACCTCAAGGCCGACCCGCACTACGCCAGTAACAACGACCGCGTGCGCCTGCGCCCGTCCCTGCTGCCGATCTTGCGCGAACGCCTGGCCACGCACGGTGCGGCTGATCTGGCGGCGCTGTTCGAACAGGTCGGCCTGCCGTTTGCCCCGATTCGCAAACCCGAAGAGCTGTATGACGACGAACACCTGCAGGCCACCGGTGGCCTGGCCGACATCACGCTGCCCGATGGCGCGCGCGCCGGGCAGACGGCGCAGACCACGCTGTTCCCCTTTACCATGAACGGCCAGCGCCTGGGCGTGCGCCTGAGTCCACCGACGCAGGGCCAGCACACGGCGGAACTGCTGGCGGCCCTAGGCTACAGTACGCATGAGGTCGAGTCGCTGCGCGCGGCGCAGGCGGTGGCCTGAGCCGCGTCGGCGCCTGCATAATCTGCCGGCATGGACCAACTCAAGCAGCTCGAAACTTTTGTTTCCGTCGCCACCCGCGGCAGCCTGACCGCTGCCGCCAACGCCGAGGGCGTGGCGCCAGCCATCATGGGACGCCGGCTCGATGGCCTGGAAGAACGCCTGGGTGTCAAGCTGCTGCTGCGCACCACGCGGCGCATCTCGCTCACGCACGAGGGCAGCGCGTTTCTGGAAGACTGCCAGCGTGTGCTGGCCGACCTGGCCAATGCCGAGGCCAGCGTGTCGGCCGGCGGCGTCAAGGCCAGCGGCCACTTGCGCATCACCGCGCCGGCTGGTTTTGGGCGGCGCCACGTAGCGCCCCTGGTGCCGCATTTTCGGGAACTGCACGCCGATGTCAGCATTTCGCTCAACCTGAGTGACCGCGTGGTGGACCTCGCCGGCGAGGGCTTTGACTGCGCGGTGCGAGTCGGCGACATGCCGGATTCGTCCCTGGTCAGTGTGCGCCTGGCCGACAACCGCCGTCTGTGCGTGGCCACGCCGGCCTACCTCAAGCGCCACGGCACACCGGCCCACCCGAGCGATTTATCGAAGTTTGATTGCCTGACCCTGTCCAGCGATGCCTCGCAGACCCGGGGCTGGGTGTTCCAGCTCGCCAAAGGCGACGCCAGCGAACTGATCTACCTCAAACCCGGCGGCCCGCTCAACTGCTCGGACGGCCAGGTGCTGCACGACTGGTGTCTGGGCGGCTACGGCATTGCCTGGCGCAGCACCTGGGAGGTGGCGGCCGAGGTCGCCAGCGGGGCACTGGTGCCGCTACTGGAGGATTTCGCGGCACCGGCCAACGGCATTTACGCCGTGTTTGGGCAACGCAAGCATTTGCCCTTGCGGGTGCGCTTGTGGATCGATTTTCTCAAGCATCATTACGCTCGGCCCGGTTTTTGGCAGAGCCGCTGAGGGCCGGCCGGGTTGTTGCGGCGCGCCCGGTAAAATCAATTCATGCTGTCTGTAAAAATTGAATTGCTCGCCGCCCTGGCGCACGCGCTGGAACAACTGCTCCCGGGCGCCGGCGCCAAGGCCGCCTTCGAGTCGCCCAAGGTCGCCGCCCATGGCGACCTGGCCACCACCGCGGCCATGCAATTGGCCAAGCCGCTCAAGCTCAACCCGCGCCAACTGGCCGAGAGCCTGCGCGCCCAATTGCTGGCCGCCGCAGCGTTTGGGCGCTGGGTCGAGGGCATCGACATTGCCGGTCCCGGCTTCATCAATATCAAGCTCAAGCCCGAGGCCAAGCAGCAAATCGTGCGCGAGGTGTTGGCGCAAGGCGCGGCGTTTGGCAGCCAGCCGGCCAACGGCCACCGCATGCTGGTCGAATTTGTCTCGGCCAATCCGACCGGGCCGCTGCACGTGGGCCATGGCCGTCAGGCCGCCCTGGGGGACGCCATCTGCAATCTGTTCCAGAGCCAGGGCTGGCAGGTCTACCGCGAGTTCTATTACAACGACGCCGGCGTGCAGATCGGCACCTTGGCCAGCAGCACCCAGTTGCGCGCCCGCGGCTTCAAGCCGGGCGACCCGGCGTGGCCCGAACAGGCCTACAACGGCGACTACATTGGCGATATTGCCAGCGACTTTCTGGCCAGGAAGACGGTCAAGTCAGACGACCGCGCGTTCACCGCCTCCGGTGACGTGGAGGCGCTCGATGACATGCGCCTGTTTGCCGTCGCCTACCTGCGCCATGAACAGGACCTCGACCTGCAGGCTTTTGGCGTCAAGTTCGACAATTACTACCTGGAATCGAGCCTGTACCTGAGCGGCAAGGTCGATGACGTGGTCAGGCAATTGCATGACGCCGGCAAAACCTATGAGCATGACGGCGCGCTGTGGCTCAAATCGACCGAGTATGGCGACGACAAGGACCGCGTCATGCGCAAGGGCGACGGCAGCTACACCTACTTCGTGCCCGACGTGGCCTATCACATCACCAAGTGGGAGCGCGGCTTTGAGAAGGTGGTCAACATCCAGGGCACCGACCACCACGGCACCATTGCCCGCGTGCGCGCCGGCTTGCAGGCCGCCGATGTCGGCATCCCCAAGGGTTACCCGGACTACGTGCTGCACACCATGGTGCGCGTGGTGCGCGGTGGCGAAGAGGTCAAGATTTCCAAACGCGCCGGCAGCTACGTCACGCTGCGCGACCTGATCGAGTGGACCAGCAAGGACGCGGTGCGCTTCTTTCTGCTCAGCCGCAAGCCCGACACCGAATACACCTTTGATGTCGATTTGGCGGTAGCCAGGAACAACGACAACCCGGTCTATTACGTGCAGTACGCGCATGCCCGCATTTGCTCGGTACTGGCGGCCTGGGGCGGCGACGTGGCCAGCCTGCCACCCGCCGACCTGTCGCCGCTGCAAAGCCCGCAGGCGCAGGTGCTGATGCTGTTGCTGGCCAAGTACCCGGACATGCTCAGCGCGGCGGCGGCCGATTTTGCGCCGCACGACGTGACCTTCTACCTGCGCGAACTGGCCGCCTGTTATCACAGCTACTACGACGCCGAGCGCATTCTGGTGGACGATGAAACGGTGAAGCGGGCCCGGCTGGCGCTGGTCGCCGCCACCGCGCAGGTGTTGCACAATGGCCTGGCCGTGCTGGGCGTGAGCGCCCCGCAAAAAATGTAAACCGAGAGGGAAGATGCAGCACATGAAACAGCAACACGGGGGCGCCATTCTGGGCTTCATCATAGGGGTCGTGGTCGGTCTGGCGGTGGCCCTGGCGGTCGCCGTTTACGTCACCAAGGTCCCGGTCCCGTTTGTCAACAAATGGCAAAGCCGCACGCTGGATCAGGATGCGACGGAGTCCCAAAAGAACAAGGACTGGGACCCCAACGCCCCCTTGTACGGCAATAATCCGGCCAAACCGGCGGCGCCTGCGAGCGCCGCCACCGGCGCCGCGCCGGGCGCGACCGAGTACAAGCCGGCGGTGTCGGCCGATCCGCTGGGCGATTTGGTCAAGGCGCGTTCATCGGGTGCCGTGACCGAGCCGTTCTCCTACTTCGTGCAGGTGGGGGCCTTCCGCAGCGTCGAGGACGCCGAGAGCCAGCGCGCCAAACTGTCCCTCAGTGGCGTGCAAGCCAAGGTGTCGGAGCGCGAGCAATCCGGGCGCGCCGTGTTCCGGGTCCGGGTCGGCCCTTTTGACAGCAAGGAAGAGGCCGACCAGGCCAAGCAGAAACTCGACGCCGCCGGTCTGGAGACGGCTTTGGTACGGGTACAACGATAGCACCGGGCGCTGAATTTTTCAAAGTGGCCCCGGTCCGATTGATTTAACTGGAGTGATTGAAGATGAAACGTCGTGATTTTTCCCTGGCCTGTGGTGCTGCCGTTGCTGGCGCCGCCTTGATTCCGTCGAGCGCGCTGGCGCAGGGCCGGCCCCCGCAAGCCGGCACCGATTATTTGGTGCTGGACAAACGCGCGCCGGTCGAGGCCCCGGCCGGCAAAATCGAAGTGGTCGAGTTCTTCTGGTACAACTGCCCGCACTGCCAAGCATTTGAGCCGATGATGGCAGCTTGGAGCAAGCGCGCGCCAAAAGACATCGTGGTGCGACGGGTGCCGGTCGCTTTCCGGGACGATTTTGTGCCGCAGCAGCGCCTGTACCACACCCTGGAGGCGATGGGCCTGGTCGACCAACTGCACCACAAGGTGTTTGCCGCCATTCACCTTGAAAAGCAAAAGCTGGACCGGGCCGAGGTCATCATCGACTGGGTCGCCAAGCAGGGCGTGGACAAAGCCAAATTCGTGGAGCAGTTCACCTCGTTCTCGGCCTCGACCAAGGCCACCCGCAGCACCCAACTGCAAAACGCCTACCGCATCGAGGGCACGCCCTCGCTCGGCGTGGCCGGTCGCTTCCTGACCGACGGCCCGATGGCCAAAAGCATGGAGCGCGCCCTGCAGGTGGTTGAGTTCCTGGCCGCCGAAGTCCGCAGCGGCCGCTGAATTGCGCCGGTCTCGGCCTTGCGGCCGAAATTGCCCCCCGTTTGAGCGCCGCGGGAGCGAGGCGCTGCTGTTGCTCGTTACAATTAAAAACCACGATGTCACAGCAAGATTCATGCCTTTATGAAATCACCCCTTCTTTCCCTGCTTCTGATCGCGGCGCTAACCTTTGGCGGGGGACTCGCCCGCGCTGAAAAAGCCGATCGCAACCGGCCCATGAATGTGGAGTCCGATACCCTGCGCTACGACGACCTCAAGCAGACCAGCGTCTTCACCGGACGGGTGGTGTTGACCAAAGGCACGATCCTGATCCGGGGCGAGCGCATCGAGGTGCGCCAGGACGCCGAGGGCTACCAGTTTGGCCTAGTCACGGCGGCGCCGGCCGCGCTTGCGTTTTTCCGGCAAAAGCGCGAGGGGCTCGACGAGTTCATCGAGGGCGAAGGCGAGCGCATCGAGTACGACAGCCGGGCCGACACCGTCAAGTTCATCGGCCAGGCACAACTGCGCCGTTACCGCGGCGCCACCTTGGGCGATGAGATCAGCGGTGGCGTGATTGTTTACAACAACAGCACCGAAGTTTTCAGCGTCGATGGTGCGGTGGCCAAGGCGGGCGCGGGCGCACCGACCGGGCGCGTGCGCGCCATGCTGACGCCAAAACCGGAGGCGGCGGCATCCGCCCCGGCCGGCACCAGCTCGCCCCTGCTGCCCGGCCCGGCGCTGCGCCCCAGCCCGACGCTGGGCGGGGAGAAAAAGTGACGCCAGCCCCGGCCGGCCGTGACGCCGCGGCAGCGGTCGCCGGCGCCAGCGGCGAGAGCCGGCTCGAAGTCACCCATCTGCAGAAGTTTTATGGCAGCCGCAAGGCCGTCAAGGACGTCTCCTTGGTGGTGCGCAAGGGCGAGGTGGTCGGCTTGCTGGGCCCCAATGGCGCGGGCAAGACCACTTCGTTTTACATCATCGTCGGCTTGCTGCGCGCCAGCGCGGGCGACATCACGATCGACGGCCGGTCGGTCGAGCACATGCCGATCCACCGCCGGGCCCGGCTCGGCTTGAGCTATTTGCCGCAGGAAGCCTCCATCTTTCGCAAACTCAATGCACAAGACAACGTGCGCGCGGTGCTGGAGTTGCAGCGCGACGAGCACGGCAAGGCCCTGAGCAAGGCCGAGATCGAAAAGCGCCTGACCGCCCTGCTGCAGGACTTGCGGGTCGAGCACCTGCGCGAAACGCCGGCGCTGGCTTTGTCCGGCGGCGAGCGCCGGCGCGTCGAGATTGCGCGCGCGCTGGCAACCCAGCCGCGCTTCATCCTGCTCGACGAACCGTTTGCCGGCATCGACCCGATTGCCGTGATCGAGATCCAGCGCATCATCAGCTTCCTGAAAAGCCGCGGCATCGGCGTGCTGATCACCGACCACAACGTGCGCGAAACGCTGGGCATTTGCGACCATGCCTACATCATCAACGATGGCACGGTGCTGGCCCAGGGCACGCCGTCCGAGATCGTCAACGACGCCAACGTGCGTCGCGTCTATCTCGGTGAACACTTCAAAATGTAAGGATGAAACAAGGGCTGTCGCTGCGCGTTTCGCAGCACCTGGCGCTGACGCCGCAGTTGCAGCAGTCGATCCGGCTGTTGCAACTCTCCACGCTGGAGCTGAGCCAGGAGGTTGAGCAGATGCTCGACGACAACCCGTTTCTGGAACTCGGCGC
>JAKFXU010000192.1 GCA_021731215.1 Rhodoferax sp. | reverse complement strand
AGACAGATCGCAATGCGCACCGGGGTCTTGGTGTCGAGGTTGGCGTAGTAACCCGGTGCCAGCACCTTGATCGCCACAATTCCGACCAAGCCCACCCCCCAGCCCATCAGCGCATGGGTGATTTGTTGCACGTCGTGCGCGCTCATGGCGCCGTAGTGATAGAGCACGGCCACCAGCGGCTTGGCAAAGGCGATCAAGGCGACTGCGCAAGGCACCGCCAGCAGCACCACCAGGCGCAAACCCCAGTCCAGCATGGCGGAGTATTGGGCCGTGTCGCCGGCCGCGCGCGCGCCGGCGAGCCGGGGCATCAACACCACACCCAGGGCGACCCCGAGCAGGGCGGTGGGAAACTCCATCAGCCGGTCGGCATAGGTGATCCAGCTCACGCTACCGGCCACCAGGTGCGAGGCGATTTGGGTGTTGATCAGCATCGAGAGGTGTGCCACGCTCACGCCCAGCAAGGCCGGCCCCATCAAGCGCAGGATGCTTTTGGTGCCCGGATCGGCCCAGGCCAGGCGCAGGGCGGCCCAGCGCAGGCCGACGCGCGGTGCCAGCCCGAGCTTTTTCAGGGCCAGTAGTTGCACGCCGAGTTGCAGCACGCCGCCCAGCAGCACGCCGCCGGCCAGCGCGTAAATGGGCTCCAGGCCCAGCGTCTTGAACCAGGGCGCACCGAGCCAGGCGGCGCCAATCATGCACAGGTTGAGCAGCACCGGCGTGGCGGCCGGCACCGCAAAACGCCGCCAGGTGTTGAGCACACCCGCCGCCAGCGCCACCAGCGACATGAAGGCAATGTAGGGAAACATCCAGCGCGTCATCACCACCGTCACTTCAAAACCGCGCGGATTCTGCTGCAGTCCGCTGGCCATGGCCCACACCAGGGCCGGCCCCGCCGCCACGCCGATGACGCTGATGGCCAGCAAGGCCCAGCCCAGCACGGTGGCGGTCCGATCGATCAGAAGCTGGGTGGCAGCCTCACCCTGCTGGGCTTTGCTGGCGGCCAGCACCGGCACAAAAGCCTGGCTGAAGGCGCCTTCGCCAAACAGGCGGCGAAACAGATTGGGGATGCGAAACGCGACATTGAAAGCATCCGTCATGGCGTTGGCGCCAAAGGTGGCGGCAATCAGGAGTTCGCGCACCAGGCCGGTGATGCGCGACACCAGCGTGAACAGGGAAACAATGGAGGCGGATTTGAAAAGGCTCACCGCCGCAAGTGTAGCCGGCTCCACCCGGCAGGACGGGTGCCGGCCAGCCGCTGCTATGCAGCTGTTAGAATCACGGGCTTTGCTGACAACATCCACAGACTCAAGGAACTATTCATATGGCATCTACCAAACCCAAGAAAAAGAACCCGCGCCTGGCGTCGGGCCGCAAGCGCGTCCGTCAGGACGTCAAAATCAACGCCGCCAACACCTCGCTGCGTTCCAAATACCGCACTGCGGTGAAGAACGTGGAAAAAGCGGTGGTCGCTGGCGACAAAGCCAAGGCCACCGAGCTGTTTGCCAAGATGCAGGCCGTGGTTGACACCGTGGCTGACAAAGGCATCTTCCACAAAAACAAGGCCGCTCGCGACAAGAGCCGTCTGTCGACCAAGGTGAAAGCCCTGGCCGCAATCGCTGCCTGATTTCAGGCAAATCGCACGCATTCGCAATGCAATTGAGAATGCGCCGTTTGTAACGGGTGCGCTGTTAGCAAAAGCAAAAAAGCCGTCGCAAGACGGCTTTTTTGTGGGCGCTGTACTCACTCGCTAGCCAAGCCGGCAGGCGCAAAGCCAGGGCTCAGGCGGGCTTGTGGGCCGGTGGACCGATTGACAGTTGCAACTCGTTGTCTTTGGCAAAGTTCATGCAGAAATCCCAGGCCATGACGTCATAGTCGCGCAAATCGGGATGGACCACGACACAGCGCACGCCGTCGAAGGTGGTGGGAATGCACCAGGGCGAGTACATCAGATGACTGCCCGGGTGGGCGCCACCGGGACGAAACGGGCTCATAACTCCGGCCAGACGCTCCGCCCAGTCGCTGGGGCGAAAGGCCCTTCCGCTCTGGGTCAGACCCAGGATAAAGACTTTTTTGGCAGAGTTGGAAACCATCGGATAGAGGTCAGTCAGGACGCGCCGTCGGGATGTTGCGGTGCACAAGAATTCTACCCTATCTTATGTCTTATAGAAGACTCATTTTGAAAGAACAGACGCATCGCAGTGATGTCAAATTATCAAAAGACGGGGGACGCGATGCGCCTAGAATCACGCTTCAACGGCCCAACCTGCGTTGGGCCGCTTTATTTTTTGAGGCCTTGGGAACAGACCGCAGCTTGCGCGTAGCTGAGCAAGCACTGTCCCCGGGTCATTAAGACACTGGAGCTTGAGCCCATGAACACCGCACTGTCCGCGACCGAAACCATTGCTTCGCCCTTCATTGAAGCTAGTTCACCCCACGTAATGAACACCTATGGCCGCGTGCCGATCGCGCTGTCGCACGGCCAGGGTTGCCGCGTCTGGGATGTCAATGGCAAGTCCTATCTGGACGCGCTCGGCGGCATTGCTGTCAACACGCTGGGCCACAACCACCCCAAGCTGGTGCCGGCGCTGCAGGACCAGCTTGCCAAAATAATCCACAGCTCCAACTATTACCACGTGCCCCATCAAGAGGTGCTGGCGAAGAAGCTGGTCGAGTTGTCGGGCATGAGCAACGTTTTCTTTTGCTCCACCGGCCTGGAGGCCAACGAAGCGGCCCTGAAGCTGGCGCGCAAATTTGGCCACGACAAGGGCATAGCGCGGCCCGAGATCGTGGTCTATGAGAAGGCCTTCCATGGCCGCTCCATCGCCACCCTGAGCGCCACCGGCAACCCCAAGATCCAGGCTGGCTTCGGGCCGCTGGTGGAAGGCTTCATCCGGGTGCCACTGAACGACATCGAGCGGCTGAAACAGGCGACTGAGGGCAACCCGAATGTGGTGGCGGTATTTTTTGAGGCGATCCAGGGCGAAGGCGGGGTCAACCCGATGCACCTGGACTACCTCAAGGCGGTGCGCCAGTTGTGCGATGAGCGCGACTGGCTGCTGATGATTGACGAGGTGCAATGCGGCATGGGCCGCACCGGCAAATGGTTTGCGCACCAGTGGGCCGGCATCAAACCCGATGTGATGCCACTGGCCAAGGGCTTGGGCTCAGGTGTACCGGTTGGTGCGGTCGTGGCCGGCCCCAGGGCCGCCCACATTTTCCAGCCCGGCAACCATGGCACCACCTTTGGCGGCAATCCGCTGGCGATGCGGGCCGGCGTCGAGACCATCCGCATCATGGAGGAAGAAGGCTTGCTGGCCAATGCCGCCCGCGTTGGCGCACACCTGGCTGGCGCGCTGGCCCAGGCCCTGGCAGCCGAACTGGCGACCAAGGCCGTCAAGGAGATTCGCGGGCAAGGCCTGATGCTGGGCATCGAACTGGCCCAACCTTGTTCGGCGCTGGTCCAGCAGTGTGCCGACAAGGGTCTGCTGATCAGCGTCACCGCCGATAGCGTCGTCCGTCTGTTGCCGCCATTGATCATGACCACGGTGGAAGCCGACGAGGTGGTCAGCATCCTGTGTCCACTGATCAAGCAGCTCCTGCTGGACGCCGCCTGATAGACGCCAACTGCTTCCAACCTTGTCCTGCGAGTACCCGCCATGAAACATTACCTGCAATTCAGCGACCTCGACGCCAGCGACTATGCCTACCTGTTCGAGCGGGCGGCGCTGATCAAGAAGAAGTTCAAGGCCTACGACCGGCACCAGCCGCTGGTCGATCGAACCCTGGCCATGATTTTTGAGAAAGCCTCGACCCGCACCCGGGTCAGCTTCGAGGCCGGCATGTACCAGATGGGCGGCAGCGTGGTGAACCTGACCACCGGCGACAGCCAGTTGGGCCGCGCCGAACCGATTGAAGACAGCGCCAAGGTCATCAGCCGCATGGTCGATCTGGTGATGATCCGCACCTACGAGCAGACCAAGATCGAGCGCTTTGCCCAGCATTCCCGCGTGCCGGTGATCAACGGCCTGACCAACGAATTCCACCCCTGCCAGATTCTGGCCGACATCTTTACCTACATCGAGCACCGCGGCTCGATTGCCGGCAAGACGGTGGCCTGGGTCGGTGACGGCAACAACATGGCCAACACCTGGCTGCAGGCCAGCGAAATCCTGGGCTTCAAGGTGCATGTCAGCACGCCCGGCGGCTACGAAGTCGACCAGTCCATCGCCGGCCTGCGCTCGACTGAGAGCTACCAGGTGTTCACAGACCCGATGCAGGCCTGCGCCGGTGCCGATCTGGTGACCACCGATGTCTGGACCAGCATGGGTTATGAGGCTGAGAACGAAGCGCGCAAAGTGGCGTTTGCCGACTGGTGTGTGGATGACGAGATGATGCGCGCGGCCCGGCCCGACGCCCTGTTCATGCACTGCCTGCCGGCGCACCGCGGCGAAGAGGTGCAAGCCGACGTCATCGATGGACCGCAGTCGGTGGTGTGGGACGAGGCCGAAAACCGGCTGCATGCGCAAAAAGCGCTGATGGAGTTCTTGCTGCTGGGGCGGCTTTGACACGCCGGCGCCGGCCTGATCAGGACGGCCCCCGATAGAGCCAGGGCAGATCGAGCAGGCGTTCACCGAGCAAGTTCATGGCCGCATCGCGGCCCCAGCGCACCAGCCCGGTGGCATGAAAGATCTGCCCGTTGCGCAGCGCGCGCGCCTGCACCCGGGCATTGCGCTGCCAGCGCCGGGCGGCGTAGCGGCCCAGCAGCGCGGGCACATTGCGCGCCGGCTGCGGCAGTTGCGCCAGCACCCGTGCGAGCTGATCGGCATCTTCAATCGCCATGCCGGCGCCCTGTGCCAGGTAGGGCAGCATCGGATGCGCCGCGTCGCCCAACAACGCCACCCGCCCCTGCGCCTGCTCCTGTGCGCCGCGCATCGGCGCCCGAATGCTCAGGGCCCACAAGCGCCAATGGTCAATGGCCGCAATCAGTTCCTGCAAGGGCGCGCAGGTGGCGGCCAGGCTGTGGCGCAACTCCGCTGCATTGGCGCTGTGGTTCCAATAGGCGGCGTCGCCCTCCATGCGGCCGTGCACGATCGCCACCACATTGAGCCACTCGCCGCGGCGCACCGGGTACTGCACCAGGTGCAGCCGGGGCCCGAGCCAGACTGTCACCTGCTGCGAGCGCAAGCGCTCGGGCAGGCTGTGCTGCGGCACCAGGGCCCGATAGGCCAGATGGCCGGTGGCGCGCGGCGCGCCGTCGTTCAACAACTGCTGTCGCACCCCGCTCCACAGACCGTCGGCGCCGACCAGGACATCCCCCCGCGCTGTGCGCCCGTCGCTGGTGTGCAGCGTCACGCCGTCAGGGTCCTCAATGAATCCGGCCACCCAACTGTCGACGTTGAGCTGCACCGCAGCCTGCTGCTTGACGGCCGCCAGCAGCAGGGCGTGCAGATCGGCGCGGTGAATCGTGGCATAGGGCGCGCCATAGCGCTGCACGCTGCGCGCGCCCAGACGCAAGGCACCGAGCTCGGCACCCGACAGGGCGCTGCGCACCTGCAAGCGCGGCGGAAACGCGGCCACCCCGGCCAGCGCGTCTTGCAAGCCCCAGCTGTGCAGGATCTTCACCACGTTGGGGCCGATCTGAATGCCGGCCCCGACCTCGGTGAATTCGGCGGCCCGTTCGAACAGCGCCAGTTCAGCCCCACTGCCGGCGCAGGCCAGCGCCGCCGCCAGGCCACCGATGCCGCCGCCCACAATCAAAATTCGACTCATGCGTGCTGTTCCTCCATCTCCCACAATTCAAAGCGCATTGTGCAGCTTTCTGGCAGCCAGCCCCTGTTCCCGCTATGCTGCATCTTTTTGGAGGCCTCCTATGCAACGCCTGACAGCGCAAGACTTTGACCAGGAACTGCTGATTCTGTTTGATGCCTATGTCCATGGCCGCATCGACCGGCGCGGCTTTCTGGATGCGGCCCAAAAATATGCGGTGGCCGGCATGACGGCCGGCATGCTGCTGGCCGCGCTCAGCCCTGATTTTGCGCGAGCCCAGGTGCCTGCGGACGACCAACGGCTCACAATCGAGCGGGTGGAGTTCGACTCACCTTCGGGCTATGGACGGGTCAAAGGCTATCTGGCGCGTCCGGCCCAGGCCACCGGCCGACTGCCGGGCGTGCTGGTGGTGCATGAAAATCGCGGCCTCAATCCGCACATCGAGGACATTGCGCGCCGGCTGGCGCTGGACAACTTCATGGCCTTCGCGCCGGACGCGCTGACGCCGCTGGGGGGCTACCCCGGCGACGAAGACAAGGCGCGCGAACTGTTTGCCAAGCTCGATCAGAGCAAAACCCGCGAAGACTTCGTCGCCGCGGCCGGCTACCTGA
>JAKFXU010000148.1 GCA_021731215.1 Rhodoferax sp. | reverse complement strand
CACTTGAATCGCAGGCCCGGCGCTGGCCGCGCGCTTACTGTCGGGGAAAGTGCTTGTCACGCCATTCACTCCATTGCTTGTGGTTGGGTTGCATACGCGGCTTCGGATCGACCACGCTGGGCACGCGCAGCAGCGGAAATTGCTGGCCCACCAGGCGCAGCGCCTGCACCGCCGGGCTGGCCAGCAGCAGCTTGATGCCGGGATAGCGCCAGGTCAGGCGGTCCACCAGGTCGTTGGCCTCGTAGCGTACATCGCCGATGCCGTTGCCGTCACGGTCCCACCCCAGGTAGTTGCTCCAGTGGTTGCCGCTTTGGGCGCCCCACACCTCGTCGCGCGCACCAACATAACGCACCTGCTCGCGGTTGGCGATGAAGTCATTGCCCTCCACCTCGTTGCGCGTCGAGCCGGCCGCCAGATGGACGCCGACCTGATTGTCCACCACCAGGTTATTCCTGAGGGTAGCGTACTCGACGTCGTAGATGAAGAAGCCGCGTGCGTTGCCCGCCACCACGTTGTTCTCGATCACCGAGTCCTGCAGCGTGCGCAGCATGATGCCGTGGTCCGAGTTGCCCCAGGCGCGGTTGTTGCGCACCACCTGATCGCGCACCTCCATCAGTGCCAGGCCGCCGCGGTTGTAGTAGCTGTCGTTGTCCTCCCACAGGTTATGGTAGGAGTTCATGTAGTGGGTGCCGTAGCGGCTGTGGTGCAGCTTGTTGCCCTTGAAGATGGCCTGGTGCGACACGTCCACGTACAGCGCGTCGCGCACGAAGCCGATGTTGTTGCCGATGATGCGCGCGCCGGTGGTGTTGTAAAGCTGCACGCCGTTGCCGCGCTGTGATGAGTTGTACTCGCGCTTGCCAGTGATGACATTGCCTTCGATCAGCACGTCATTGGCTTTCTCTATCCACAGTCCGAACAGGTTGTAGGTGAGGTCGCAGTGCCGCACCACGGCGCGGTGTGCGCCGGGGCGGATGTAAATGCCAGCGTTCTGCTCCTTCAGGCTGTCGCCCGAATCGCGCACGATCAGGCCCTCGATGGTCACGTCGGGCGCCGTCACGCGCACGGTGTCGCCGTGCAGGGCGCCGCTCAGCGTCGGGCGCCCAATGCCGCGCAGCGTGAGCGGCTTGTCAACGACAAAGTTGCCGGTGTAAAGCCCGCGCTCGATTTCCAGCACGTCGCCGGGCTGGGCGGCGTGGATCGCCTGCTGCAGCGAAGCGCCCGGTTTGACGCGCAGCGTGGCCGCTTGCGCGCTGGCCAGCACGGCCGCCAGTAGCAGGAACAGGGTTTTGCGCATCAGAATTTCAGGCTGCCAGCCAGCCCAGCGCCTTGAGACCCAGGAACAACGCTGCGCCGATCAGCAGGTTCTTGAAGCCCACATAGCTCAGCATGTCCATCACGCTGGCATGGCGGTAATGGTCCTGCCACCAGGGGCCGTCCTTGACATAGCGGCGCCCCGACAGGCGGATCAGGATTTCGTACACGCTCCAGCCAACCCACCAGCCGATGATGGCGCCCGAGGACAGACGGCCAGTCGCTGTCAGCACCCAGGCCAGACTGACGGCCAGCGCCAGCGAGAAGCCGGCGACTTGCAGCGCCCGCTGCGAGGCCCAGCCCTCGGCGCTCCAGGGCCACAGGTGGTCGCGCAGCTCCAGCCACAGCCACTTCCAGCCGTATGCACCGACCTTGTGCGCTGGCAGCATGGGGTCGGTCGGCATGCGCGGGTCCGGTCCCGGCGACGGCTTGGCGCCCAGGGAAACGCCCTGAATCGGGATGAAGTAGCCATCACGCCCGATCGGCGTGATCTCCAGGCTGTCGCGTTCGCGCCGCTTGCGCTCCTTCGCCAGCGGCGGGCAGCCCTTGGGATCCGTGTACAGCACCAGGCAGTCCAGGCAGTGCAGGCATTCGCGGTGGTCGATCCGGCCAGCGGCATCGATGGCCAGCGAGCCGCAGCCCACGGCGCAGGCCTTGCAGGTGTTGCACTCCTGTTTGCGCGGCAGGCCAAACCAGCGAAAGGTGCTGGGCATGGCCAGGGCAGCACCCAGCGGGCAGAGGTATTTGCAGTAGGGCCGCTCAATGAAGATCGACAGGCCCAGAATCGCGCCGACAAACAGGCCGTACGGCCAGGCCCGGTTGCTGATGCCGACCAGGAAGGTGGTCTTGAACGGCTCCACCTCGGCCAGCTTTTCGGCCAGCCCCAGGGAGAATACCGACACCACCAGCAGGCCGAAGAACACGGCGTACTTCAGCCACTTGAGCCGGTCGTGCCAGACGCGCGGCAAATGGCCCTGAAAACGCTTCAGACCGATCCAGCCGCCGAGCTTGTACATGGCCTCGGACAAGGAGCCGAAGGGACACAGCCAACCGCAGAACAGACCGCGTCCATACAGAAACACGGTGATGACGATGAAAATCCAGAACAGAAAAATGAAGGGGTCGGACAGGAACAAAGACCAGGTCCACTGGAACAGCAAGGTGTGCAGCCAGGTCAGCACCTGGGTGATGGAGGGTTGGGCCAGCGCGCCAAAGCCGACGAACACAATGCTGATGGCCCAGGCGCTGTACTTGAAGGCGTTGACCGGCCACTTGTTCTTATGGGTAGACAAGCGCGTAAGTTTTTCGCGATTGGCATAGACCACGGTCACCACGACCAGCAGCAGCGCGAACAAGGCAATCTCGAGCGCGCGTGTTTTCCAGATGCGCACCCAGGCTGGCTCGGGCGTCACGATCTTCGGGCGCCCACCCTCCAACGTGGCTGCTGGCAGCCAGTAAGGGGCGTCAAAGCTGGTGAAGCTGCGCGCTCCGGTGGCACGATCCACGCGATTGCCCAGGAAGCTGAGCTTCCAGGGGTAAGCGGCGGAAAACGACTGTGAGCGAATGATGAAAATGACCGATTCGTTGAACGACGGCGCTCCCGCCGCCTCAATACCGTAGAGGTTCAGCGCATCAAGATCGCGAAAGGTGAACGCATCGGCGCCCTGGCGCACCTGTACGCGGTCATAGAGCCCCCCGCGCACAAAGCCCGA
This sequence comes from Rhodoferax sp., assembly GCA_021731215.1. Classification (GTDB taxonomy): domain Bacteria; phylum Pseudomonadota; class Gammaproteobacteria; order Burkholderiales; family Burkholderiaceae_C; genus Rhodoferax. Next base: position 3,362 of record JAKFXU010000148.1, on the reverse strand, counting down.
GCCCTTGAACGATTCCGCGCCACCTGTGCGGATCACAAAAAAGGCGTGCTCACCCTCCTTGAGTTGCAGGCGCAGGTTGTTCCAACCGTTCTCGCCAAGCACGGTTTTCCCGATGTCGGGATGGTTCAGGTCACCAAACCACAGTTCGATGAAGGGCTCTGGGCCCCGCTCCAGTCCCACTTGCTCTGGCAAGACCCGCAGCCGCTGCACGGCGCCCTGCTTGACCAACTCATCCCAGGTGGAGCGCTTGCCATTGACCACATAGCGCGCCGGTTCGCGCACGGTGGGCGCGAGGATGCCGACCTGGCGCGCCACGGCGGTGCCGGAAGTCGTTATGACCTGGTTTTGCACAATCACGGTGACGGTGGCGCCCGAAATGGCATCCACCCCCAGCACGTCTTCTGCGGGACGCGACTGCCCCACTTCGATTTTGTCGGCCACCGATTTGCCGAGATACTGTTCGTTGAATTTCAGCAGCGCCGACTCGGGAATGCCGAGCAGCAAGATCGGCTCGGAGTGCTTGAGCACCTTGACGCCGACAAAGACACCTTTGGTATCCATGCCGATCAGCGTGACCACCGGCTTGCCGGAGTAGGCTGGCGTGTCGGTGATGTCGGTGGACAGCATCACATAACCCAGCAGCTTTTTCTGGGCGCTGGCGTTGTCATAGGCTTCTACATAGGGTGGCTGGCCCTTGCGTTCGGAGAAATGGGTGGCACCGGGTAACACCTCGGTGCACGGCAGCAGCGCGCACATGTCCCTGGCGCTGTGCAGGTCGGCCGGCAACTCGGCCTCGTACGCGCCGGCCTGGGCCTGCGCGGCAAACAGCGACAAGACCAGAAAAAAAGCGACCCAAAGGATCGCGAACCGTTGACCTGACAAATGCATCACGCTTTCTAAGTGGGTTGCGCAGTATCCGCGCTGCGCAACCCGGTGAACCGCAGTTCAGGCCTCAACAATCATGCGCGAGCGCATTTCCAGGTGCAGCGCATGGCAGAAGTGGGTGCAGTAGATCCAGAACACGCCCGGCTTGTCGGCGATGAAGCTGACTGAAGCCGTCTCCAGCGGGTTGACGATGAAGTTGATGTTGTAGTTCGGAATCGCCAGGCCGTGGGCCAGATCCTGAATCTTGTCCAGGTTGGTCAGCGTCAGCGTGACCTCGTCGCCCTTCTTCAGCTTGAACTCGGTCAGACTGAAGGACGGCGCCAGCGAGGTCATCTTGACGTGCACCTTCTTGCCCGTGCGGAACACGCCCGACTCCTTGGGATCCTTGACCGCGTTGGGGAAGTCGTCCAGGTTGTAGACCTGCTTGGGGCTCAGCAGCTCGCGCTTGAAGATGATGAAGTCGTGCGGCTCGCCACGCACCGGGTGGTCGGCCAGCAGCACCATCTTGTCGCCCGACATGTCGATGATCTGTTCGTTCTCGGGGTGCAGCGGTCCGACCGGCAGAAAGCGGTCCTTGGAGAACTTGCTGCCCACGCACAGCCACTTGCCATCGGCCGCCACGGTCTCCGACTGCGAGCCATTGATGTGGCCGGGCTGGTAATGCACGTCGATGCGATCCAGCACGTACTTGGCGCTCTTGTCGCCAGCGTGGAACTTGATCGCGGCGTCAACATTCCACTTCACCACCTGGCTGTCCAGGAACAGGGTGGTGTAGGCATTGCCGCGGCCGTCGAAAGCGGTGTGCAAAGGGCCCAGGCCCAGCTCGACCTCGGCGACGATGACCGAGTCCAGCTTTTCCAGCTTGCCATCGAACCAGTCGAGCACCTTGGCCAGTTCGATCACGGTGCCGGTGGGCGAGAGCTTGCCGGCGCAGATGAAGTACTTGCCGTCCGGGCTGGCGTTGACGCCGTGCGGATTCTTGGGCACGCTGACGTACGCGGTGAGCGCGGTCTTGGGGTCCTTATTGGCCGCTTGCGTACCGTCCACCACCGGCACCTTGGAGGCGCCGATGGTCTTGAACTGGCCGGCCTTGACCGCGGCTTCGATACGGGCGATGTTGAAGAACAGGCAGGCGTCGCGTTCGGCCGACATCATGTCCGCGAACCGGGCACCCATCTCGGTGTTGTACTGATTGGTCGCGGCCAGCTTGCCGTCATAGGAGGTGGCCGTCAGGTCGCAATTGCCGTCGATCAGCACCTGCCAGCGCACGTTCATGGTTTCGGCGTCGACGCAGGTAAACAGCGAGCGGTACTGGGTGTGGTCATCGATCGGCGCATTGGGCAGCGGGATGGAGAACTCGCCGCCGCAGAACACGCGCGTGGTGTAGTTGATCTTCTCGTCCACCGGGTCGCGCTTGTCCGGGAAGATGCCGTGGAAGCCCTGCACATTGGGCAGCTCGGTGATCTTGTCGCAGACGAAATAGTCCAGGCGGATGCGGGCAATGCGGCTGTTGATCTTGTCGTTGACCCAGGCGTAGCGGCCGTCGTAGTTGCCGTCCTTGTACGACGCGTGCACATGGTGGGTGTCGCCGATGGTATAGCGAAGGCTGCCGTCGGCCTTGGTGCCCATGATCTTCTTGGATTCATTGGTGATGCCCCAGCCCACCAGCGCATCCGGCACGAAGCAGGGGATGCGGGTGATCTCGCGGCCCGAGGGCAGGCCCAGCACGCGCACATCGCCGGTATGGCCACCGCTCCACAGGCCGTAATAGGTGTCCAATTCACCTGGTTTCAGGTGCACCGAGCTAGCGCCGCCACGTTCACTTGCCGCCGGCGCGGAGGCGGCGGGCGCCGTAGTGCTGCTGGGCTTGTCGGTGCACGCGGCCACGCCGCCCAGGCCGACCAGGGCGGCGGTGTTGATAAACCTTCGACGCCCCATGGCCAGCGTAGTCTCGGGTTTCGGTTGTTGATCTTGGTTCAAGATGCGCTCCTTTTGGTTAAATGTCGATCGTCAGTTGCAAAAAAATGGCAGACTCGGAAAAATATTCCTGACTGATGCGATGGTGAACCAGAGGCGTGTCAATCTATTTGATTTTGATCAATAAATCGACAAGATTTGATGCCAATATAATATATCTTTTTATGGTGCCGCTGGCATGTGAAAATTCGCCGGTCGATTTCCGTCGTGACGCTACCGATTCAATTTTCAGGAGAAAAGCAATGAACCAATCGATCCTGCTGATGGCCACGTTGAGCCTGGCGCTACTGGGTGCTTGCGGGAAACAGGACGCGGCCGCGCCGGCACCAGTCGCCGCCCCCGCCCCGGCGGCGGCACCGGCCGCCGAGAACACCCTGGGCAAGTCGGTGTACGGCAAGACTTGTGCCATGTGCCATGCTGCCGGCACGGCCGGTGCGCCCAAGCCGGGCGACAAGGCCGACTGGGGCCCGCGCATTGCCCAGGGCAATGAAGTCCTGTAC
>JAKFXU010000111.1 GCA_021731215.1 Rhodoferax sp. | reverse complement strand
TGGAGGTGCTGACAGCCCCGCTGACGCTGCCATGGGACGCCTGGACCCAGGCCTGCCACGCCGACTACCTGGCCAACCTGGAGCCGCAAATTTTGCCCGGCGACATCGACATGCCCGCCATCGTGGCGACGCTGCAAAAGCACCTGCCGGCAGACGCCGTGCTGACCAATGGCGCCGGCAACTTTGCCAGTTGGGTGCACCGCTTTTACAAGCACCACGGACTGGCAAAGGGTTGCAAGACGCAACTGGCGCCCACCAACGGCGCCATGGGCTACGGTGTGCCGGCCGGCATTGCCGCCGCCATCACCAGCGGGCGCGTGGTGTTCACCATCGCCGGTGACGGCGACTTCCTGATGAACGGGCAAGAGCTGGCCACCGCCACCCAATACGGCGCCAAGACCATCATCGTGCTGCTCAACAACAGCATGTACGGCACCATCCGCATGCACCAGGAGCGCGAGTATCCGCAGCACGTTACCGGGACCCAGCTCAAGAACCCCGATTTTGCCGCGCTGGCGCGCGCCTACGGCTTTGCCGCGGTGCGCATCACCCACACGGCCGAGTTTGAACCGGCCCTGCTGGCGGCGCTGGCGCGCGTGCAAGGCACGCTGATCGAGGTCACGCTGGACCCGGAAGTGATCAGCACCCGCGGCACCCTGTCAGCCATCACGCAAACGGCGTTGCAGGGGAAGCTGAACGCGCGCTAACCTGAAGTTCTTCCGCGCCGCGCCGAGCCATGGCCACGGCACCCGGTCGCTCGACGCTGCGGTAGCGGGGCACGGTCCGCACGCCAAAACGAAGAAGGCCGACTTGCGTCGGCCTTTGGAGTAGGCAGCGGTGGCTGATTACTTCAGGTGTTTGCCAATCAATTTTTGCATCTCGAACATGTCGGCTTTCACCTTGCCGAAGACTTCCTTCAGCTTGGCATCGGCGTTGATCATGCGCTTGTTGACGGCGTCTTGCAGCTTGTTGGCCTTGATGTAGACCCACATCTTTTTGACCACTTCGGTACGCGGCAGCGGGCTTGCACCCACCACGGCGGCCAGAGCGGCGCTAGGCGTCAGGGCTTTCATGAACGCTGCGTTGACAGTCCGCTTTTGGGCGGGTGCTTTTTTGGCCGCAGGGGTTTTCGCCGCAGCGATTTTCTTGGCGGGCGCCGCTTTTTTCGCGGGGGCTGCCTTTTTGGCCGGTGCCTTGGCGGCGACCTTCTTGGCCGGTGCTACTTTCTTTGCAGGAGCAGCGCTTTTAGCCGGTGCTGTTTTTTTTGCGGGTGCAGCTTTCTTTGCCGGTGCTTTTTTTGCAGTTGCCATGATTTATTGTCCTTCTAGAAGTTGATTAATCACCAGCAAAAAACTGCTTCTTCACTGGCACAGCGGATGCTACTGGAGAATTTGTGTGTTTCCAAGGGAAAAAGTGTTTTTTTCATGGGAGCGTGTTGTTTTTTCATGGGTGATTTCCGGGCCTTTTCCCTCTGCAAGCCCAATCCGGTCCGCTGCGGACCTGGCAAAGTGTTAAGGCAGTGCAGCAGATGCCAGCGTCAACACCGCGTCACCACACGCTATTTGGTGCGCCTGCTGGGGCCGAGCGCCGGCGTTGACGCCCTACAATTTTGCCAACGAAAGGAAACTGATCATGACGCCACCCTTCTTTGCCACCTGTGATCTGTGCGACGCCCACAAAAACGATTCGCCCCATGACTTTCAGGTGCTGCCCCCGGTGTTTCGTGACTTCGGTGCCGTGCGCAAATTTTGCGGCCCGGTCGTGACCGTCAAGTGCTTTGAGGACAATTCGCTGGTCAAAGCCGCGCTGGATGCTGAAGGCTTCGAGCAGACCCCGACCGGTCGGGTCGGCAGGGTGCTGGTGGTCGATGGCGGCGGCTCGCTGCGCCGCGCCCTGCTGGGCGGCAACCTGGGCGCTGCCGCTGTCAAAAATGGCTGGGCCGGTGTGCTGATTGATGGCTGCGTGCGCGACGTGGCGGAACTGGCTTTGCTCGATGTCGGCATTCGCGCCCTGGCCAGCATGCCGCTGCCGACCGAGAAACGCACGCAGGGGCAAATGAACGTTGCGGCTCAGATCCAGGGCGTCTGGGTGCATCCAGGCGATTGGCTTTATGCCGATGACGATGGCATGGTGCTCAGCGCGCGCCGTCTGATTTGAAAGGGGTGGATGCCGGGCGCGCGCGCCCGGGCAGGGTGGCCAGCAGCACGCCCAGCAAGGCAATGCCGAACGCCAGCAGTTGGATGCCACGCAAGCTCTCGCCCAAGACCCACACGCCGACCAGCGCGCTTGAGACCGGCAGCATCACGGTAAAGACCCCGGCCTGGGCGGCCGCTACCGTCTTCAGGCCGGTCATCCATAACCACACACTCCACACACTGGCCGCCAGCGCGTAGAACACCAGCAGCAGCCAGGTGCTGGGTGTCACGCCGGCGAAGTCGAAGCGCCAGGCCAGGTACAGCCCCATGGGCGTCATCAACACCAAGCCCCACAGGTTGATCAAGGCGGTGATTCGCTTCGGGCTCAGGCTGGCGGTGAGCTTCTTGCCGATCACGGCGTAAGCCGCCTCGCACAAGACGGCGCCCAGCAGCAGCAAGTTGCCCCATAGCGCCCGGTTGGCGGATGAAGCGGCCACTGGCTGCCCGTCAGTGGGCGCTGGCAAGGCGGGACTGGACAGCGCGAACAGGCCGATGCCAAAAGCGGCACAGGCAATCGCGCCCCAGACCCGCAGCCCGATGCGCTCGCGCAGGAACAGCCAGCTCATCAGCGCGACCACCGCCGGAATGGCGGCCATGATGACACCGGCCGAGACGGCGCTGCTCAGGCTCATGCCATACAGCATCAAGATGGTAAACAGAAAATTGCCGAGCAAGGATTCGAGAAAGATCAGCCGGCGCGTGCGGCTGCTGATGGGCGGTTCTGCGTCCGGCTTTTTCAGCCAGTGCGGCATCGCCAGTGCGCCGATGCCAAAGCGCAGCCAGGCCAGCAAAAACACCGGCAAGGCCGCCACCAGGGGCTTGGACAGGGCCACGTAGCTGCCGACCAGCGACATGCTGAGGGCGAGAAGAAAATAGGCCGTCAGGCGGCTGGGTGGGTTGGACAAGGGCTGCGCGGCGGGCGCCACGGCAGCGTTCCGCTTGGAGGAAATAATGAAGTCTCGCATCATGCCTGATGCATTGCTGGTGCCGCCGGGGTGTCAGTGGCTTGCTATGCGTTGCGTCAATTGGCACCAGTGGCCGCGTGCGAACCGGGGTAACTTCAGGCCTCACCAATCAAAGGATGCTTCATGGGCATGGGTCAATTTGCATACGCCAACCACAGCAACCGTTGGTAGGGGCGAAGCAAGCATGCTGCTTAACTCCGATACCCAGCTCAAGCAGCACAGCTATTACGAAGCCAGCGTGACGCGCGCGCCGTCCGCGCCGCCCCTGCAAGGCGCGCACAGCGCTGACGTGCTGGTGGTCGGTGCCGGCTATGCCGGCTTGTCGGCGGCGATCGAGCTGGCTCAGCGCGGCTTGAGCGTGGTGCTGCTGGAGGCGGATCGGGTGTGCAGCGGTGCCTCCGGGCGCAATGGCGGCCAGGCCATCGTCGGCTATGCCAGCGGGCAGGAAACGTTGGAGCAGCAACTCGGCCGCGCCGCAGCGCGCCAGGCCTGGGATCTGTCGCTGGAAGCGATTGATCTGATTGATCAGCGCATTGCCGCGTTCAAGATTGACTGCGAGCGGGTTGCCGGTTACCTGCATGTGGCTGACTCGCCGCGCAAGGCGCGCGCGCTTGCAGCCGAGGTGCAAAGGCTGGCGCGCGATTATGGTTTTAGCTGTGATTTCGTCAGCGGCGCCGACTTGCAAGGCCAGATCCAGAGTCCACGCTATTGCGCCGGCGCCTTTGACCAGACCTCCGGCCATCTGCATCCCCTGAAGTACGGCCTGGGGCTGGCGCAGGCGGCGCGCTCTCTGGGCGTGCGGATTTACGAGCACTCGCCGGTGATTGACATCAAGCGTGGTGCCAATTTGCAGGTTTACACGGCGGCCGGCGTGGTGACGGCCAAATTCGGCGTGCTGGCGGGCAATTGCACCTTGGGCGAGTATGGGCCGCGCGTGGCAGCCGAGATTGCGCCGCGCATCATGCCGGTGGGCACTTATATGGTGGCCACGGCGCGGCTCGACCCCGCCCTGTGCCAGCGCCTGATTCCCAGCAACGCGGCGGTGTGCGACAACAATTTTGTACTCGACTATTTCCGCTTCAGTGCCGACCACCGCCTGCTGTTTGGTGGCCGTGTCAGTTACACCACGCGCACGCCGGCCAGGCTGGAGCGCGTGATGGGCGCGCGCATCGGTCAGGTGTTTCCGCAACTGGGGCAGGTTCCGATTGATTACCTGTGGGGTGGCTTTGTTGACATCAGCATGAACCGCGCGCCCGATTTTGGTCGCTTGGGCGACAACCTGTACTACCTGCAAGGCTTTAGCGGCCACGGTGTCGCACTGACCGGGCTGGCGGGCCGCCTGGTGGCAGAGGCGATCGCCGGGCAGGCCGGGCGGTTTGATGTATTTGCACGGCTGCGGCACCGTGCCTTCCCAGGTGGCGCGCTGTTGCGCAGGCCCAGTCTGGCGCTGGGCATGCTGTACTACCGCTTGCGCGACGCGTTTTAACGTGAAAAAACATGATCGAACGCGGTAGGAGCGGCTGTAGGAGCGGCGGTAGCCGCGAACAATGCTCATCGCTTTCGCCGCAGTTGCGCCAGGGTCGCCAGCACCGAGCGCGCCAGCAGCGGCCCGCAGCGTTCAATATCCGCCAGTGGCGCATAGCCGTAGCCGATCACCAGCCCCTTGGCGTCGCTGCGCTGCAGGCAGTAAGCCGACAGCGGGCGCACGGTCAGGCCGAGCGTGGCGATGCGCTCGGCCAGGGCCTGGTCGTCCACCACGGCGGGCAGGCGCAAACACAGGTGCAGGCCTTGTTCGGCGCCCGTGATCTGGGCCTGCTGGCCCAGGCACGGTTGCAGCGCGGCCAGCAGGCAGCGCCGGCGTTCGGCATAGCTGTGGCGGGCTTTGCGCAGGGCGCTGGCGAAATGCCCCATTTCAATGAATTCGGCCAAGGCCGCTTGCAGCGGCATCTGGCCGGGCCGGTTGAGGTCGTAGTGCGCCTGTTTGAACGACGCCACCAGTGCCTGGGGCACCACCAGATAACCCAGCTTGAGGCCCGGGTAGAGCACCTTGGAAAACGAGCCCAGGTAGAGCACCCGTTGATCGCTGTCGAGGCCGGCCAGGGAGGAAATCGGTGGCCCGCTGAATCGAAATTCGCTGTCATAGTCGTCTTCCAGCAGCCAGGCTTTGTGCTGTCGGGCGATTGACAAAATCTGCTGACGCCGGGCCAGCGACATCACGGCGCCGGTGGGGTACTGATGGGACGGCGTCACATAAATCAGGCGCGGCGACGTGGCTTGGTCCTGCGCCTGCGGTGCGATGCCGTGTTGATCGACCGCCACCGGATGCGGGCGCAGTCCGGTGGCCATGAAGGCTTTGACAGCGCCCCAGTAGGCCGGGTCTTCCAGCCAGACCGTATCGCCGTGATCGGCCAACAACTGGGCGCACAGCTCCAGCGACTGCTGGGTGCCGCTGGTGATGATGACTTGCGCCACCTCCAGCGGCACGCTGCGAAAGACGCGCAGGTAATCGGCGACGGCCCGGCGCAGCGGCGCGTAGCCACCCGCATAGCTGTAGTCCAGCATCTCGGGATAGGTCATGCGCCAGTGCTTGTTCTGCAGGCGCTGCCACAAAGCCACGGGAAAGGCGCTGAAGTCGGCAAGGCCTGGCGTAAACGGTTGAATCTCGAGTTGGGCCGCGCAAAACGTCGTCGCCAGCGCCTGCCCGCGCTGGGACAGGGTTGCGCCCTGGTTTTCTGCTACCGATTGCCGGCGCATGGCGGTCTTGGGAACGCTGTCGTTGACAAAGGTGCCGCTGCCGACACGGCTCACCAGGTAGCCTTCGACGCCCAACTGGTTGAGCGCTGCCAGCACCGTGTTGCGCGACAGGTTCAGGTCCTGGGCCAGCTCGCGGCTGGACGGCAGCCGATCGCCGGCCGAAAGCTTGCCATCCAGAATGGCGCGGCGCAAGGCTTCGTACAACTGGCGGTGCAGCGGCAGCTTATGCCGTGGGTTCAAGCGCCCCATTTCGGTCAGCAACAGTTCGGAGAGCATAAAGTGGCACCCATAACCTGGTTTAATTGGCCCTCATTGTGAGCCAATTGGGCGGTCACAATGACGTGAATAATACGCAGACGCCTATGACAAAGCCGTCTTGCAGGGTCTGGCTGCCCCTGGCCATGTTCAAGGCCTTTGGTCAGGCCGTGTGCCAAGCTACACAGCGGTCTGATTCGGATCAGGCGCGGCCAAGCGC
>JAKFXU010000107.1 GCA_021731215.1 Rhodoferax sp. | reverse complement strand
GGTCTTCATGCTGCTGTGTCCTCACGAAATGTTGCAGAATCACCCCATCGGAATTGACGGGGTGAATGTGCAGAATAAATCGTGTCAGCTCAGGGGTGGACTACTCCGCGTAGCGGCTTCGTCCAACCAGTGGCAGTATCCTCACAGCAGCGCGTCGCGGGTGATGCCGTGGCGCACCAGATAGCGCTTGAGCTTGCACAGCGCCTCATTTTGCACCTGCCGCACGCGCTCACGGGTCAGCCCCAGGCGCGTGCTGAGCAGTTCCAGCGTCTCGGGCTCACGTTCATACAAACCAAAGCGCCCTTGCAGCACCTCTTGTTCGCGTTCGGACAGGGTATCCATCCAGTGTTGCAGCAAACGCTCTACTTCATGCGCCTGCGTCACGCCCGACGGATCGAGCGTGATTTCATCCACCAGCGAATCGCCCAGGGTCTGTGTCTGATCCGATCGGTCCAGGGCGGCGTCCAGTGATCGGGGCGCTTCCGCCAGCGCCAGCAAATCGGCCACGTCTGCCGCATCGCCCCCCAACAAGGCCGCAATATCGGCCACGCGAATGCCATCGGGTCGATTCGACACCAGGCTTGCGTCATGCTCCAACGCCCGGCGCGCGCGCAGCACCTGCTGCAACTGCCTGACCACATTGACCGGCAGGCGTACCGCCCGCCCCTGGTAGATCAAGGCCCGCTCTACCGATTGGCGAATCCACCAGGTGGCATAGGTGGAGAAGCGAAAGCCACGTTCGGGTTCAAACTTGTCAATGGCATGCATCAGACCCAGGTTGCCTTCCTCGATCAGGTCCGACAGGGGCACGCCACGCCCCAGATAGGCCTTGGCAATGCTAACCACCAATCTCAGATTGTGTTCAATCATGCTTTGGCGGGCCGCGAAGTCGCCAGCCCGGGCCTTGCTGGCGAACTCGAACTCTTCTTGTGCCGTGAACAGCTCGGTGCGGCGCACCTTGCGCAGGTAAACGGTCAGCGTGTCGCCCGACTCGAGCGCCACCTCCATGCCATCGGCCGACGTTGCCAACTCTGAAAACGCTCTATCCACTACAAGATCAATCGCCAAATGCGAATTGTTGAAGGCCGATAGCGGCTCATTGGCTTGAACATCCGAGGCGCCCCGTGGCCGGCGACTGGCAGCGGCGCCATGACCGTTCACGGGGTGTTTTTTCACGGCGTATTCCCATCACCTGGCTGGCAGGTACTTGGCCGGGTCAACCGGTTTGCCTTGGCGGCGAACTTCAAAATGCAGCTTGACGCGATCGGCATCGCTGCTGCCCATTTCGGCAATCTTCTGGCCCTTGCGCACCGACTGATCCTCTTTGATCAGCAAGGTCTGGTTGTGGGCATAGGCCGTCAGGTAAGTGTTGTTGTGCTTGAGAATGATCAAGTTGCCATAGCCGCGCAGACCGGCCCCGACGTAAACCACACGGCCATCGGCTGCCGCCAGCACCGGGTCGCCCGCCACACCGCCAATATCGAGCCCTTTGTTCTTGACCTCATCAAAGCCGACCAGCACGGCACCCTTGGTCGGCCAAATCCAGTCGATCTCATCTTCTGAACTGGCGCCTGACGCCGGCGTCGAGCCAGCGGCGGGCGCTGCTGGCGCTGCTGGCGCTGCTGGCGCCGCAGGCTTGTCCGCACTGGGGGGCGACACGGTACCGCCCATGACGGGCGTGGCGCTGGCCAGGGTCACCGGCTTGGCGACTGCCCCGCTGCTGGTGTTGACTGCAGCGGCAGCAGGCGCAGGCGGCACCACCCGCAACACCTGACCGACTTCGATCCGGTTCGGATTGTCGACGCCACTCCAGCGTGCAATATCCCTGAAACCTTGCCCGTGGTCGAGCGCAATCCGGATCAAGGTGTCACCGGGTTTAACGGTGTAGTAACCGGGCAGGCCGGCATTCTCGAACCCGGGTGGCTGTTTGACCGCCGGTGTACTCGGGTCCATCGCCACCGGCGCCGGTTTGCCGACCACGCTGGCGCGATCTTCCACCGGTGCGCGATTGACCATTTTGGAGCCGCAGCCGGCCAGCAACAGGCCAACCACCACCAACGCCAAAGCGCCACCCCGGCCAGCACTCAAACCAAACATACGACTTCCCTTCATGCAACGCCTGATTTTAAAGGGACAAAGTGAACCGCCTCCAGCACCGTTTGGCGCAAACCCTGAGCGGTCTTGTCGATCACCAACAGCGCTTGGCGCCCGGCCGAGGCGGCGCCGACGGCCACCGGCGCCACCAGTCGCCCACCAACCGCCAGTTGATCGAGCCAGGCCTGGGGCACGGCCTCGCCACCGGCAGCGGCGATGATGGCGGCATAGGGGGCGCCCTTGGCATAGCCCACCCTCCCATCGCCAAACAGCAGATGCAGGTTGGCCAGACGCAGGTGGCGCAGATTGTCGCGCGCCTTGTCGTGCAGGCCGCGCAGGCGCTCGATGCTATAGACCTCGTGCGCCAGCAGGCTCAACACGGCGGCCTGGTAACCGCAGCCGGTTCCGATCTCCAGCACCCGCCCCAATCGACCGCTGGCGCCCTGGCGCAGCAGCTCAGCCATGCGGGCCACCACACCGGGTTTGGAGATGGTCTGCCCCAGGCCAATGGGCAGACTGGTGTCCTCATAGGCCTGATTGACCAGGGCACTGTCGACAAAGCGGTGGCGTTCAATCGACCCCATGGCGGACAACACCAGCGGGTCGCTAATGCCCTGCCCGGCCAGCTTGTGCACCATGTTCATGCGCACCGCTGTAGAGTCGATCCCGTGCCCTTGCGCTGCTACGCCGCCTGGTAATTGGCTGACCGCACGCAAGGCACTGCGCGCCGCTGCTGGCGCCGGCCGCCTGGCGGTGGGACGGCCGAGCGAGAAATCCAGGCGAACCGGAAAGGTCGGGAGTTCTTTCATGCCTGCCTCAGACAGAGGCGCCCGCCAGCCGGGACGCCGTCTGAGCCCAATAACCGAGACGCTCATGGTCGGTCAAATCAACCTTCAATGGGGTGATCGCGATATGGCCCTGGGTGATGGCGTGAAAGTCGGTGCCCTCGGCATCGTCCATGGTGGCGCCAGCCGCGCCGATCCAGTACATGGTGTCACCGCGCGGACTGAGCTGGGTGATGACGGGCTCGGCCGCATGCCGGCGGCCGAGCCGGCACAGCTTGACATGCCCGATCTCGTCAAAAGGCAAGTTCGGAATGTTGACGTTGAGCAGCCAGGGGCTGCGACCAATCAGGTTTTGAGCCGACATCTGCAGCACCAGCTCGCGCGCCTTGCGGGCCGCCGACTCCAGATGCCCCCAATTTCTCTCCACCTGGGAAAACGCAATGGCCGGTATGCCAAACAGATAGCCTTCCATGGCGGCACCGACGGTGCCGGAGTAGATGGTGTCGTCGCCCATATTGGCGCCGTTGTTGATGCCCGAGACCACCAGGTCAGGCCGGTAGCCGAGCAATCCGGTCAGCGCAATGTGCACGCAATCGGCGGGCGTGCCATTGATGTAACGAAAACCATTGCTGGCCCGGGTGACATACAGCGGGGAATGCAGGGTCAAGGCGTTCGATTTGGCGCTGTTGTTATGTTCCGGCGCGATCACCTCCACCTCGGCCACCTCTTTCAGGGCCTCAAACAGTGCCACGATACCGGGTGCCTGATAGCCATCGTCATTGGAAATAAGGATCTTCATATTCGAACAGAGTTGGCCTGAATTGTAGGGGGCTGAGTGCTCCCTGCGCTGCGGTCTCGCGTGAGACATTTTCGGCAGCGGCCTGCGCCTATCATGGGAGCAACTTCCTTGGAGATTTACCCATGCATGCCTGGCTTTGTGAAAACCCCGTGGGCGTTGATGCCCTGAGCTGGAAAGAACTGCCAACACCGCAACCCAAGACGGGGGAAGTACTGATCGAGATCAAGGCGGCCAGTCTGAACTTTCCGGACCTGCTGATGGTGCAGAACAAATACCAGATCAAGCCGGCGCTGCCCTTTGTGCCGGGCTCCGAATATGCAGGCGTGGTGCAAGCGTTGGGCGAGGGCGTCACCCACCTGAAAGTGGGGCAACACGTGGCCTGCCTGTCGGGCACCGGCGGTTTTGGCACCCACACCCTGGCGCCGGCCGCCCTGTGCATGCCCCTGCCGGCCGGCTTTCCCTTTGTCGATGCAGCCGCCTTCATCATGATTTATGCCACCTCGCACCACGCGCTGGTGGACCGGGCCCAGCTCAAGGCCGGCGAAACCGTGCTGGTGCTGGGCGCCGCCGGCGGCGTCGGCAGCTCGGCCATCCAGATTGCCAAAGCCTGTGGCGCCAGGGTCATCGCCGCCGCCTCGACCGATGAAAAATGCGCGCTGTGCCAATCGATCGGGGCCGATGCCACCATCAACTACAGCCGCGAGAATCTACGCGAGGCCGTCAAAACCCTCACCGGCGGCAAAGGTCCGGATGTCATCTACGACCCGGTTGGCGGCGACTTGACCGAGCCCGCGTTGCGTTCCATCGCCTGGCGCGGGCGTTATCTGGTGGTCGGGTTTGCGGCCGGGCCGATACCGGCACTGCCGCTGAACCTGGTGTTGCTCAAAGTGGCATCCATCGTGGGCGTGTTCTGGGGCGCCTTTGCCAAAAAAGAGCCCCAGGCCAACGCTGCCATGTTGGCCGAGTTGGCCCAATGGTATGCCCAGGGCAAGATCAGACCGGTAATCGACCGGACCCTGCCGATGGTCGAACTCAAGGCCGCTTTTGCCCACATGGGTTCGCGCAGCGTCAAGGGCAAACTGGTGCTGGTGAACTGAACCGCCAGCGTCAACCCTGGTCGGGCCCAGGTGCAACTGCTGCACCTTGGCCACTGTGAAACAGGCATAAAAAAACCGCATCCCGTAAGAGAGATGCGGTTTTTCAGAAGCACCAGTCCGGGACCTGAGCCTGCCAACTTAGCGTCATCACGCTAAGCCGGCGCCTAAGCCCTTGGCTGACACTTATGGTCAGCTCGTACCGCGCTTACTGCTTGGCAGGCTCGGAGGCGGCGGCGGCAGGCGCGGAAGCAGCGGCGTCAGCAGCGGGAGCAGAGGCGACGTCAGCAGGAGCAGCAGCCGGTGCAGCAGCGGGGGCAGGAGCAGCAACCGGTGCCGGAGCTTCTTCTTTTTTGCCGCAAGCAGCAAGGGCGGCAGCAGCAATAACAGCGGCCAAAACAAGCGATTTGTTCATTTTAAAAATTACCTAAGGGAGTTAACAAAACAATTTCCGAAAATTGTCCGTGCAGAGAACCTGCAAAGACCAAGCAAAAATCAAACGAGCTCTTCTCTTTTTGCTCAGCTTAATATTTTAAGACAAAAAAGCCCATACCCATCCAGGCGCAGCAACAATAAGTCATTACAAACCGAGGGGAGAAACGGCAAACCCGGGAACACTCACGCGAATTTTTTCATCCAGCATTTCCCTTAACTGCACCGAACGCTCCGGGTCATGGCCACAGATTCCGATGCTGCGCGGCGGATCCTGTCGATGCATAAACCAGGCGCGACTCCAGATGGCGCTGGGGAAATCAGCCGCCGCCAGCGCACGGCAGACCCGGCAGACCCGGCAGTCAATGATGTGACCCCAGGTTTTTCGCCACGCTACAAAACGGGCCTGGTTGCGCATCACTTCATCGTAGCGCGTTGCCAGCAGGATCATGCGCCGCCCCGGCTTGGCCCAGGCGTGCAAGGCTTCAACCACCGCGCGCTCGCCCAAGGGCCAATCCTCAAAGGTGGCGTCGCTCAATATGAGCTCTTGCCAGCCCTCGCGAGCGGCATGGATCAGCGCGCCACGCACCAGTTGTTCAAAGGCATCGCGCCCGGAAAAGCGGCCACTGGCCAGGGCTTGGGGCTGATTCACATCCATAAGAATCTCCTGTCATCCGGGGGCCAAAGACATCGACTTTTCAAACTGCGACAATTCTCCTATGAAAATCAAACAACCATGCGTGGTCGCCCTGACCTGGACGCTGAAAGACACACTGGGCGAGGAACTTGACATGCTGGACGAGCCGGTCGAGTTCCTGGTCGGCGGCGAAGATCTTTTTCAAGCCATCGAGCAAGCACTGCAGGGTCATGCGGTGGGCGCCAAGCTCGACCTGCAAATTGAACCGGAACAGGGTTTTGGCGATTTCAACGACCAACTGGTGTTCCTGGAATCGCGCCAACTGTTTCCCCCGGAACTGGAAGAAGGCATGACATTTGACGGCGCCTCGCTACCGGCCGGCTGCAACCCGGACGCACCCAAGGACGCCCTCTACACCGTGACCGATATCTACCCCGAGCATGTGGTGCTCGATGGCAACCATCCGCTGGCGGGTATTGCATTGCGCCTGAGCCTGACGGTCGAGGCGATTCGGGAAGCCACCGAGGAAGAGATAGTACGCGCGTCCGCCGGCACCGGGTTTTTCAGGATTGCGCCGCTGCACGCCACGGCCC
>JAKFXU010000478.1 GCA_021731215.1 Rhodoferax sp. | reverse complement strand
GGGAATAACAGGCCCTTGTTAGAAACCGGCACCTGGATAAAGTGAGTTCCCGCCTTTCGGCTGAAGCAGAAAACTCAGACGGCAGCTTTGCGCAGCCACACAATGCAACGCTCCGCATCCAGCCCCGGCACTCTCAGTTGTTCCACGTGAAACATGTTCACTGAAGCGGGCAAGACTGCTAATTCATCGGCCGGATGCTTGCCCTTCATCGCCAGCCAGACCCCCTCCTCGGCCAGCGCGGCGGACGACAGCGAGGTGAAATCCAGCAACGAGGCAAAGGCGCGGGAACTGATGACACAGTACTTGTCCGTCAGGCTTTCGACCCGCGCATGCAGGCCGCGCAGATTGGGCAGCTTCAGGGTGAGCGCGACCTGCCCGATGAAGGCCGCCTTTTTGGCCACGGTATCGACACAATCCACCGCCACCTCGGGGCAGCAAATGGCAATCACGACACCCGGCAGGCCGGCGCCGGAACCGACATCGAGCAAGCGTACTTTTGCCGGGGCAGCCTGGGTCGCGCCCGGCCCTGGCGCCGCCAGCCGGACGCCCAGCACTGACAACTGCCGGCGCAGCGGCGCGATCACCGCCAGACTGTCGAGCAGGTGGTGCGTCAGCATCTCTTCGGGCGAGCGCAGCGCCGTCAGGTTATAGACCCTGGTCCACTTCTGGATCAGTGCCAGATAGTCCAGCAAACGAGCGATTTGCGCATCGTCGAGTGCCAGCGCCAAGCCCGTCAAGCCCTGGCGCAGCGCCTGCTCCAAGGGGCGCATCAAACCAGCGCCCGGTCTGCGCCATCGGCTTCGCCAGCCAGGGCCGGCTTGCCCGGCGCCGCGAAGCCCTTGAAGTTGCTCTTCTTCAAATGAATCAGCAACAGGGAGATGGTGGCCGGCGTGATGCCCGACAGGCGCGAGGCCTGACCCAGGGTTTCGGGCCGGTGCTGGTTCAGCTTCTGGCGCGCTTCGATACTCAAGGCCGACACCTGCAAATAGTCCAGCTCCGCCGGCAGCTTGAGGTTTTCATAGTGCAGCGCGCGACCGACCTCCTCGATTTGCCGGTCGATGTAGCCCGCGTACTTGGCCGTGATCTCGACCTGCTCGATCACCACCGCCTGGAACACCGCGCTGGCCGCTGCCGCGCCCTCGGTTTGGGTTGCAGCCTGGCTTGCCAGCTCCGGACTGGCGTACTTGCCATCATTGAATGACATCAGCCCGGCATAGCTGACATCGGGGCGGCGCAACAGATCGGCCAGACTGTATTCATGTTCAATCGCCTTGCCCAGCACGCGCTGCGCCTCTGCCGCCGCCAGGTTTTTCGGGCTGACCCAGAGCGAGCGCAGGCGTTCTGTTTCACGTGAAACAGCATCGCGTTTGCGGCAGAATGCGGCCCAGCGCGCGTCGTCGACCAGGCCCAGTTGGCGCCCGGTTTCGGTCAGGCGCAGGTCGGCGTTGTCTTCGCGCAGTTGCAGCCGGAACTCGGCCCGGCTGGTGAACATGCGGTAGGGCTCGGTCACGCCCTTGGTAATCAGGTCATCCACCAGCACGCCCAGATAAGCCTGGTCGCGCCCCGGCAGCCAGGTCGCTTGTTGCCACGCGGTTTGGGCGCCGGCCTGCAGCGCCGCGTTGACGCCGGCAAACAGGCCCTGCGCCGCCGCCTCTTCATAGCCGGTGGTGCCGTTGATCTGTCCGGCAAAAAACAGGCCGCCGATGGCCTTGGTCTCGAAGCTGCTCTTGAGCTGCTGCGGGTCAAAGTAATCGTACTCAATGGCATAGCCCGGCCGAATGATGTGGGCGTTCTCCAGCCCGGCCATGGAGCGCACCAGCGCGTACTGAATATCAAAAGGCAAGCTGGTGGAGATGCCGTTGGGGTAATACTCGTGCGTGCTCAGGCCTTCGGGCTCCAGAAAAATCTGGTGACTGTCCTTGTCGGCAAAGCGGTTGATCTTGTCTTCCACGCTGGGGCAATAGCGCGGGCCCACGCCCTCGATCTTGCCGGTGAACAGGGGGCTGCGCTCGAAGCCGCTGCGGATGATGTCGTGGGTGCGCTCGTTGGTATGCGTCATCCAGCACGACATTTGCGGCGGGTGCTGCGCGGCCCGGCCCATGAAGCTGAACACCGGCATGGCTGGGCTCATGCCACCCGGCATGCCGTCGCCCGGCTGCTCAATACATTTACTGAAGTCAATCGAACGGCCATCCAGGCGCGGTGGCGTGCCGGTCTTGAGGCGCCCCTGCGGCAGCTTCAGCTCTTTCAGCCGGGCGCTCAGGGACACCGCCGGCGGGTCGCCGGCGCGGCCGGCCGCGTAGTTATTCAGGCCGACGTGAATCTTGCCGTCCAGAAAGGTGCCGGCCGTCAGCACCACGGTTTTGGCGCGAAACTTGATGCCGACCTGCGTCACCGCGCCCACCACCCGCTCGCCTTCGAGCATCAGGTCGTCCACCGCCTGCTGGAACAGCCACAGATTGGGCTGGTTTTCCAGACGATGGCGAATCGCCGCCTTGTACAGCACCCGATCCGCCTGCGCGCGCGTCGCCCGCACGGCCGGACCCTTGCTGGAATTGAGGATGCGAAACTGGATACCGCCTTCATCGGTGGCCGCCGCCATGGCGCCGCCCAGCGCGTCCACCTCCTTGACCAGATGGCCCTTGCCGATGCCGCCGATGGACGGATTGCAGCTCATCTGCCCCAGCGTTTCGATGTTGTGGCTCAGCAGCAAAGTCTTGCAGCCCATGCGCGCCGCGGCCAAGGCGGCCTCGGTGCCGGCATGGCCGCCGCCAACAACGATGACGTCGAAATTTTGGGGGTAAAGCATGGCTGTGGCTCGGGGTCGGGGCTGGGGATTTAAGATGCGCGCCCTGTGCACCTTGGGCTGAAGCGCTGATTTTACCGGGCCGCCCAAATTCTGGTGGCGATCAGGGGGACAATCAGCAGCATGAAAATCCTGGTCTTTGCGGGTAGCACCCGCCAACAGTCATTCAACCGGCAACTGGCGGCCACCGCCGCCGCCATGGCGCGCGCCGCCGGCGCAGCGGTCACTCAGCTCGAACTGGCCGAGCTGGACATTCCACTGTACAACGCCGATCTGGAAGCGCGCGGCACGCCGGCCGATGTGATGCGACTCAAACGCTTGCTGCTGGAGCATCCGGCCTGGCTGATCTGCTCGCCCGAATACAACGGCAGTTACACCGCCCTGCTCAAGAACACCATCGACTGGGCCTCCAGCCCGGTCAAAGGCGACCCCGCCTGGAGCCAGGGCACCGAGTCCTTTGAAGGCAAGGTGGTCGGCCTGCTCAGCGCCTCGCCCGGCGCGCTCGGCGGCCTGCGCTCACTGAGCCATTTGAATCCGCTGCTGGTCAACCTGCAGTGCTGGGTCGCACCGCAACAGTTTGCGCTGGGCAACGCCGGGCAAGCCTTCGATGCCAACGGCACGCTGCTCGATCCGGCCCAGCGCCGCGGCGTGCAAGCGGTGGTCGAGCAGGTGCTCTGGGCCAGCGCCCGATTGCAAAATTAATTCGCCTCCAGAGCCCATCCAGTGGACCTTTTTAGCTACTTTTTTAATAGCAAATGCAAAGCGCCATGAAGTGCCGACCCGACTGTGGTGCCTGCTGCATCGCGCCTTCCATCAGCTCCGCCATCCCCGGCATAGCGCAGGGCAAGCCAGCCGGGCTGCGCTGCGTGCAGCTCGACGATGCCAAGCGCTGTCGCATCTTCGGCCAGCCCGAGCGGCCGGCGGTGTGCCGCCAACTGATGCCCGCCCCCGACCTGTGCGCCAGCAGTACCCCGGCTGCGCTGGCCTGGCTGACGCAGCTCGAACAACTGACCCGGCCCGAGGCCTGAGCGGCGGCCCTCCCGCTTGACCCTGAATACAGCACGCTCGAAGGCCCGATCCAGGCCATCAACCAAGGCCCGCGTCCGCTGGCCTTTTATCCCACCAGGATAGTCGGCAGTTTTTTTTCTCGCACACGTCGGCATCCGTGCCGTGCTGGAGGCCACCAGCGAGAAAAACACCGCGCCAGCATGTACGACCCGGAGCGGGCCAGAAGCCTGGCGCCGACTCGCTGCGGCTAGCCCGCGCCTACGCCAATCGGCGCCGGCGTCTGCATCACAATCCGGGAAAACAACTGGTCATAGGCCGGGTCCCGTGGATATTTGCCGGTAAGGGGGTCACAGTTGCTGGCAAAAGCGGCATCGAGCTCCTCCCAGTCGGCGTCATTGAGGACTCTTATCGCGGCTGGCAGGATCACCGTTTCTTCCAGCAACATGTGCTTCAGATAAGCATCAAGATAACGATAGACCGCCTGTTCAAAGTCGGCACGTCTGGCTTCGCCCAACAATTCCCACGCCAACAGCAAGTGCTGCAGCTTGCGCACATCGGCCTCGCTGGTTGAATGGTCTTGCTCAAGCCGGACAATGGTCTCCATGGTCTCGGGCGCCATGCGGGCGACGCGCGGGAACAGCAGGTCTGACTCCTTGGGGTGATGCAGGCGCTCGGGAAATTCGTCGATATAGAACAGCATCGCGCGCAGCACGTCAAAGTAGTCCTTCGATTCCACAACGTTACCCGGCACGCTGCCGGGACCGCGCTCAACCATGGCGCGAAGCGAACGCAGCATTGCCGCCAGCGCCGCATGTTCGTCCCGAATAATTCGAATGCTTACATGAACCAAGATACATCTCCAACGTTTTTAACGTTTATTTAACCACTAAATAAAGCAGTCCAAGCGTGGTCGGAGCTGCCAGCGCATTAAAAAACCGCGCGCATTGACTACCGACTCTGACCGAGCCGGTTTTGTCAACCCATAAAGCTGTGTATAATTTTTTCATAAAGAAGGACTTATCCACAGAAAAGTAAAGCCCGTGCAAGTTATCCAGATTGACGTTGCAAAACAAAAGCACAGTCACCCACATTGGTTGCTATGCCATAAGTAATTGATTTAAAACGATAAATTAAGCTTATGCACAGCCAGATGCAATCCTTACTACTATTACTATCTTATAAATAGAGTCATTAAAAGATAACAAAGAAGCAACGCGAGTGAAAAATACCCACTGTTTCACCAATGCTCAGGCTTGTGTGTACAAGTCACCAGCGCTGGGCGCGCACCGTTTATTTCCAGGCAATGCAATCAAGTAAGATCGGCGCTCGGCAGAATCTGCCCCCCGGCGTTGCTTTGTGCGCCGCTCACCCGTTTTTCATTGGTCTTTCGTTCTTGATGTCCGTTTCTTCTGCAGCTAATTCGTCTGGCCAAGTGCCCGCATCCTTTGAAATAAAAAGTACCCAGTTGCCACTGGTGGCGCTGCTGCTCAAAACCAGCGACATGACCGTGCTGCTAGCCGACCTGGTGCGGCAATTTGGCGTGGCCGGCGAGAGTCCCGATTTTTTCGACCATGACGCGCTGGTGCTTGATTTGTCGCAGCTGCCAGCCGATGCGCCGGTGCCAGACCTGGCAGCGCTGCTGGACGGGTTGCGCAGCTGTCGCCTGGTGCCGCTGGCGCTGCGCGGCGCCAATGCCGCCTGGATGGCGGCTGGCCGTGCCTTGGGTCTGGTCGAGGCGCCGGCGGATACGCCTCGTCAGCGACCCTTGCCGGCCGCGCTTAGTGAAATCGCGGCGCCTGCGCCATACCGGGAGCCGGCGCCCGACGGGTCCGGCCCCGCCACCCTGGTAATCGACAAGCCGCTGCGCTCCGGGCAAAAAATCTATGCCCGCGGTGCCGACCTGGTGCTGCTGGCGATGGTCAACCCGGGCGCCGAAGTGGTGGCCGATGGCAATATCCACGTCTACGCGCCGCTGCGCGGCAAGGCCATGGCCGGCGCCAGCGGCAACACCCAGGCCCGCATCTTTTCACTGTGCCTGGAGCCCGAGCTGATTTCCATTGCCGGCGTCTACCGCACCAGCGAGCACCCGCTGGCACCTGAGATTCAGGGCAAGGCGGCGCAAGTGCGTTTGAGCAACGATGGCCAGGACAAGCTGCTGTTTAAAGCCTTGAACCCCTGATTTTTAATTGAAAGACCTCTTCCCCATGGCAAGAAACATTGTGATTACCTCCGGCAAGGGCGGCGTCGGCAAGACCACCACCAGTGCCAGTTTTGCCGCCGGTCTGGCGCTGCGCGGCCACAAGACGGCGGTGATCGACTTTGACGTCGGCCTGCGCAACCTGGACCTGATCATGGGCTGCGAGCGCCGCGTGGTGTATGACCTGATCAACGTCATCCACGGCGAAGCCAACCTGAACCAGGCCCTGATCAAGGACAAGCAGTGCGACAAGCTCTATGTGCTGGCCGCCTCGCAAACGCGCGACAAGGACGCGCTGTCGCAAGACGGCGTGGAAAAGGTGCTGAGCGATCTGGCGGCTATGGACTTCGAGTACATCGTCTGTGATTCACCGGCCGGCATTGAGACCGGCGCCCTGATGGCCATGCATTTTGCCGACGAAGCGCTGGTGGTGACCAACCCCGAGG
>JAKFXU010000300.1 GCA_021731215.1 Rhodoferax sp. | reverse complement strand
GCAGCGCGCGCATGTGGTGCGCCACCAGCATGCCGGGCAGTTCGTCGGCGTGCAGGCTGGCCTGGATGTAGACCTTGGGGCCGGCGCCGGGCGTGCCGAAGTGAAAACTGCTCAGGGTCTTGTGGCTGCCCAGACTTTGGGTCAGCAGCAGGTGGTCAATGCGTTGCATGGCAGTCAATGTTTGCGCGGCGCCAGGTAGGCCAGCAGGCGTCCCTCGCTGAGTTTGAAAAAGCCGATCAGGCAAAAGGAAGCGGCCAGGTAAATCGCCGCCGCCGCCAGGTAGGCCTCGAACGGCAGATAGTAGTCCGAGTAGATGCGGCTGGCGGCAGCGGTCACGTCGAGCATGGAGGGCACGGCGCTGGCCAGGCTGGCGGGTTCGAAGATGACAGCCCAGCTCATCTAGTAGTCCGTTTGCTGCCCAGGCTGTAGCGCGCGTTAAGTTTGCGCAGCACATACAGGGAGACCGTGGTGTAAAGCAGGAACAGGGTGGCGGTGAACAAGAAGAAGGCAAAGGGCGAGCGCGTGGCGGCGCTGGCCTGCTTGGCGATATAGGTCATCTCCTGCAGGCCGATCAGGCTGACCAGGGCGGTGGCCAAGCCCACCAGCAGCGGGCGGCCCGAGAGTTTGGCGGCGGCGCCCAGCAGGCCCAGGAGGATGGCCGCCAGCAGCGCGGCCAGGGACACGCCCACCGTCAGTGCCGAGCCTTGCAGGATGGCCAGGTAATAAGGAGTCATGGGTGCGGCGAAGCAGCGCGCACGGTCGCCAGTGGGTAGCGGCGCGCCGACACGTGGAATACGGCTTGATTAGCTACCGTAGACGTCGAACTTGAAGTATTTGTCGTTCATCTTCTTGTAAACGCCATTGCCCCGAATCGCCTTGATGGCGCCGTTCAACTCGTTCTTGAGTGCGGTTTGGCCCTTGCGCACGCCGATTTTCTTGCCCTTGATGGAGTCCGGTCCGGTGTATTTGACGTCTTTCCTGACCACTACGCGGCTCGGTGTGTTGTAGTACTTGTCGGTGAAATCAATTACCTTGAGGCGGTCGGCGGTGATCGACATCGAGCTGACGATGACGTCGTACTTCTTGGCCTGCAGGCCTGGAATCATGCTGTCCCAGACTTGTTCGACGAACACGCACTGGTGCTTGATCTGCTCGCACAGGGCGTTGGCAATGTCAACGTCAAAGCCGGCCGGCTTGCCGTCGGCGGTCTTGAGGGTGAAGGGTTCGTAGGTCGGGTCGATCGCGACCTTGAGTTCTTTGTCCTGGGCCAACGAGGTGGCGCACAGTGAGCCCAGGGCGATGGCCAGCAGGAGTTTCTTCATGGAAGGATCCTTTGAATGATCCGAGTTTGACCCGGTCGGTTGACAATGAAAAACGGATTTTACGGGTTGCGCCACGACCGGTTGCGGCACTAGGGGAAAACGTTAGTCGGCGCCGCTCGGTCCTAGAATGGGCCATTGGTGGAGATTTCAGCGCATGGATCTTTCAGGTATTTCCTTAAGTGAGACGAGCGGGCAAGTGTGCTTGCGCTGCGAGCCGGCGCCGGATCGCCTGCCCGTCGACGTGGCTGCACTGCAGGCGTTGCTGGGGCAAGCCGGCTATGGTGATTGCCAACTCGACCAAGAGGCGATTGCCGCTGCCGCCGTCGATTGCAACCGCCTGCCAAGCCCGTTCGAGCGGCTGCTGGCCCAGCGCCGTGACGCCACCATCGAGCTGCAGATTACGCCCGACGCCATGGCGGCCGAGCTGAGCCTGACACCGCCCCAAGGTGGCCAGGCGGCCAGCGTGGACGATGTGATGCGGGCGCTGGCCGAGGTCGGTGTGGTGTTCGGCATCGACCCGGCGGCGCTGCGCCAGGCCTGTGATCTGGGCCGCTGCAGCCGTAGGGTGGTGGCCGCCGGGGTGTTGCCCCAGCGCGGGCGCGACACCGTTTTTGAAGCGCTGATCCCGCAAGCGCTGGACCGAGCGCCCCAACTCGATGCCGATGGCCTGATCGACTACCGCGAGCATGGCGTGATTACCGTGGTGCCGTCCGGCGCGCCCTTGATGCGCCGCGTTCCACCCACGGCCGGCGTCGATGGCCATAACATCCGGGGGCAGGTGCTGGCCGCCCAGCCCGGGCGCGACGAGCCGTTTGCGCCGGCGCTGGCCGGGGCCGCGCCGGCCAGCGCCGACCCCGATCTGCTGCTGGCCACGGTCACCGGGCAGCCGGTATTGGTCAAGTGCGGCGTCATGGTGGAGCCGATCCTGCGGCTGGCCGAAGTCAATATGGCGAGCGGCAATATTCACTTTGACGGCACCGTGCACGTGGCCGGCGAAGTGGTCCAGGGCATGACCGTCCAGGCCAGCGGGGACATTGTGGTGGATGGCATGGTGGACGGCGGGCGGCTCGAAGCGGGCGGCAACATCCAGGTGCATGGCGGTGTCATTGCCCACGCCCGGCTGCGCGCGGGCGGCTCGGTCAGCGCCCGTTTTGCGCAGGGCGTTCAGATCGATGCCGGCACCGTGATCGCGCTCGATGACATGGCGCTGGAGTGTCAACTGCAGTCGCTCAACCAGATCATCATTGGCGCCAAGTCGCCGCAGCGGGGCCGCCTGGTCGGGGGCTCTGCCACGGCCATGATGCTGATCCGGGTGCCGCTGCTGGGCTCAGTCAAGGGCGGTCTGACCCAACTTGTGCTGGGTGCCAATGCCGAGCTGGAGGCCCGCTACGCGGCGCTGCAGCTGCGCATCGACCAAGAAGAGGCGACCGAGGCCAAGCTGGGCAAGCTGGTCAAGCAATTGACGGCCGCCGGCGACCCCAAAGGCCTGTTGGAACGGGTCAAGGCCGCGCGCCAGCACGCGGGCCAAGTGTGGGGCGAGGCCCTGGTCGAACGCGGTGAACTGGAGCAGCAACTGGCGCTGGCGCGCAGCGCCCGGGTCGAGGTCGGCGTTGCGCTGGCGGGGGCGGTGGATCTGTCCTTGGGCAAGCTCGTGGCCAGGCTGCGCCGCGACTTTGATGCCGGCAGTTTCGGGCTGGATGCAGAGGGTAACCTGGTGTTCACCGATGCCGCCGGACAGGTCGGGCCGCTTGCTTGAGTGGCGAGTCAAACCGGCTCACCTTGTCAATCGCGATCGGTCATTACACCGCCCAACTCTCCCCCATCACCTGCGCTTGCTGCAGCACCAACTCCACGGCGGCGTCCTGCAAGTCGGGCGGGTATTTGTACTTTCGCAGAATGCGCTTGACCATCAAACGCAGCTTGGCCCGCACGCTTTCCCGCTCTGACCAGTCCAGCGTCAAATTCTGACGCAGGTTCTCGGTCAGTTCATGGGCGATCTTCTTGAGGGTCTCATCGGTCAGCTCGCGTACCGCTGATTCGTTGTTGGCCAGCGCGTCGTAAAAACGCACCTCGTCCTCGCTCAGCCCCAGTTGGTCGCCGCGCGATGCCGCTTCCCGGAATTTCTTGGCCATCCCGACCAGCTTTTCCATTACCTGCGCGGTCTCGATCGAGCGGTTCTGCACCACGTTGCTGGCGAACCTGCTTTTGATTTCACCCTCTAACAACCGCCCCAACAATTCGACGGCCAGGTTCTTCTCCGGCAGGTTCTGCACCTGAGCCAGAAACTCGTCGTCCAGCAAGCCGATGTTGGGCTTGTCCAGACCGACCGCATCAAAGATGTCGACCACTTGCTCAGGGTTTTGTGCCCGCCAGTCAGAAAGTCGCTGTAATCAAAGCCGTGCAGCATGGCCCGCAGCAGATCCATCTTTTCAGCGAGCACGCTGTACGCCTCATGCGCGTCCACGGTCGGGCGGCCGCGCCCTTTGGCCTGGGTGTACTCCTTCATGGCAGCTTTGAGCTCGTTGCCGATGCCGATGTAGTCCACCACCAAGCCACCCTGTTTGTCCTTGAAGACCCGGTTGACGCGGGCAATCGCTTGCATCAGGTTGTGGCCCTTCATGGGCTTGTCCACATACAGGGTGTGAACGCAGGGGGCATCAAAGCCGGTGAGCCACATGTCGCGCACGATCACCATACGCAGTTCGTCGCTTGGGTCTTTGAAGCGTTTCTCCAGCCGTTTTTTGGTCTGGGCGCTGTAGATGTGGGGGCGCAACAGCGCCTTGTCACTGGCTGAGCCGGTCATGACGATCTTGATGGCGCCTTTTTCCGGGTCGTCGTCGTGCCAGTCCGGGCGCAGCTTGATGATCTCGTTGTAAAGATGCACGCAGATGTTGCGGCTCGCCTTCGGTCATCTGGTGCTGCTTGTAGTAGCTGACGTGGGCGTTGAGCTGGCCCAGGTGTTCGTGCTTGAATGCATCGTTTTTCAGCTCCACCAGCACATGGCACTTGAGAATTCGGTGGTAAAAAACCAGGTCAACAAAGGCATGTTCGCCGCCGATGAGCAGGCGCTTTTGCCGGGCTTCAAAGCAAAAGCCGTGACCTAGCTCAATCAAAAATGTTTGCAGCTTGTCCAGCAAGGCGTCTTCTAGCTTGCGCTCGGTCATTGCCCCCCCATGTTTGTGGCAACAGCAATTGGGCAGATAGTGCGGACGCTGTACGCACTATCTGCGGATAGCAGCGGTAGAAGTTCAGGTATCCGTAGAGTTGGCGGCGCCCGGCATTGCTGACGCCCTGCGCTTGCAGTGCCTGGGCTAATTCGCTCAGCAAGTGCTCTCCGTATGCAGCCCTGTCGGCTCCGCTGAGCTGGTATTCAGCGATGTAATGCCCGATGAACCAGTTGCGCAGGGTCAGACTGATGTTGACCGCTTTGGCGGCCTGAACTGCCAGCGCTGAATGGGCTTGGGCGATGGCATCAACCAGCCCGTGGAAATTCGCAATTTCAGAACTCATACCCCAGCCCCCCCAGCCCCATCCTGCAAAACCACCTTGTCACGGGCAATGATCTTGCGGAAGGTTTCACTGGTCGTTGCCCAATCGACCACGTCCACTTTGAACGGCAAGTCCGATTCCGAAAAATCTTCTGCCAGCGCGGCGCTTACGCTCCAGTCCAGGGGCTGGTCGGTCATGATTGCCAGATCAAGGTCAGAGAAAGGTTTGGCAGTCCATTTAGCGCGCGAACCAAATGCCCAAACCGGATGTTGCGGTACGCGCTGTTGCAATATCTCGCGCACGATGTCCCATTGCGCCGGGCTGATGTCAACGTGGGGAAAGTGCATTAAGCAAACCGCCTTCGGATTTGATCGTGCAGATGATGTGCCTCCTGCTGAAACGCCGGGATGCCCGCCACCACCGCCAAGGCAATGTTTTCATCGTAGGTGTGGCTGGTCTTGGCGCGCATGTCGCGGTATTGCTTCCATTGGGACCAATCACCTAGCAGCAGCCCTTGTTCATTGGCAGATCGGATCAGGTAGGGGAAATCTGCGCTGTCAAACTCGCCCGGTGTGGGCGAGGCGGACTCAAGGTAGCGTTTGAGCATCTTGTGCGACAACTCATAGGTAAATTCAAAGCGCTGAATCAAACCATCGCGGATCTGGGTGTCACTGGTGTCAGTCAGGAAGCGTGCCATGCCTTCGTCAAGACGCTGGATGGCGCTGGTCAATGGAGAAATATCTAGTGGCATGCGGAAGCCCTTGCGTTTCGATCAGTCGACATATTACGCGCCCGATTTTGACGGTTGCTAGAACTCATACCCGAGCCCCCCAGCTTGCGCCGAATCAACTGGTCCAGCTCGGCGCCCTTGGCCATTTGCTCGCCCAGCTTTGCGGTGAGTTGCTGCATCTTGGTGGCGAAGTCTTTGTCGTTGTCTTCGACCTCTTCTGCGCCGACATAGCGGCCTGGGGTCAGGACGTGACCGTGCTGGGCAATCTCGGCCAGCGGCACGCTGCGGCAGTAACCGGCGATGTCGGCATACTCACCGGCATCGGGCTCCCCGCGCCATGCGGCCACGGTACCGGCAATGCGCTCAATCACCTCGTCGGTCAGCTCGGACTGCACCCGGCTGATCATGGTGGCGAGCTTGCGGGCATCAATAAACAGCACCTCGCCCTTGCGGTGCGTCTTCTTCTTGACCAAAAACCACAGGCAGGTCGGAATCTGCGTGTTGAAGAACAACTGACCCGGCAGCGCCACCATCACTTCGACCACGTCGGCCTCGACCATGGCGGCACGAATCTCGCCCTCGCTGTTCTGGCTGGAGCTCATGGAACCGTTGGTCAGCACAATACCGGCGCGGCCCGTGGGCTTGAGGTGGTGCAGCATGTGCTGCAGCCAGGCGTAGTTGGCGTTGCCCTGGGGCCGGTCGCCATAGACCCAGCGTGCATCGCCCGTAAGGCTGCCATGCCACCAGTCACTGATGTTGAAAGGCGGGTTGGCCAGTATGAAGTCAGCCCGCAGATCGGGGTGCTGGCTGCGGGTGAAGGTGTCGCCCGGCTCGCGGCCCAAGTTGAAGTCGATGCCGCGAATCGCCAGGTTCATGGCGGCCAGACGCCAGGTGGTGGGGTTGGCTTCCTGCCCGTAGATGGCCACATCGCCCAACTTGCCGCCGTGAGCCTCAA
>JAKFXU010000299.1 GCA_021731215.1 Rhodoferax sp. | reverse complement strand
CAACAATCCAAGTTTCGCGATTTGCTTCCCAATTGCGAGAGGGGTTTTCATGCTGCGGCCCTCCATGCATGGATTGCCTCATCGTTCGCTGCTTTGCAGCTATTGCTAATTGCCGCAACAGTTCGCCATCGCCTCCTGTCAGTGGTGCTGGCGCCGATGATCAGGTCGTCGTCCGCCGTGCCATCCAAGTCAAAACCGCGCGCCAGCAGTTCATTCGTGCTCAGCGTCGTGCCGTCGGCAAACTCGAATCCGCTGATGGTCGAGCTGTTGAAAACATCGTTCTGGTCGAAGCCGGCGATATGCACCTGGTCGCCATTGCCCAGGTTCAGCAGCAGCGAGCCCAGGTTCAGTTTGATGTTGTCCTGCTTGACGCCGGCGCCAAAGCGCAGGATGTTGTTTTCGCCCCTGGTGTCGTAGAGGGTGACATCGGCTCCGCCATCCTGGGGAATATCGTCATCGCCGGCGCCGCCAATCAGCAGGTCTTTTCTGCCCCCGCCCGACAGAACGTCGTTGCTGGTGCTGTAGTCGCCGCCATCATCCAGCACGTCGTGGCCGCCCAGGCGGTTCGCTGTGCCCGTCGAACTCAATACGGTGCTGAGGCATTTTGTTAATTGACTTACTTTTGATACAATGAACGACATTTAATTTTTACCTTCAAAAACTTGAACGAAAGAGGTATGCCATGCTTGCCGTCGTCACCAGCAAAGGGCAGTTGACCCTGCCAAAGGGGATTCGGGAACGTCTGGGCTTGAAGGCAGGTAGCCGCCTGGACTTCAGCGTCAATGAGCAGGGCTGGCTGCTGGCGCGCCCGGTCACCAACACGGCCCTCGGGCTGGCGGGCTTGCTGCGCCGCCCTGGGCAGGCGGCGGTGTCCGTTGAAGCCATGGCCGAGGCGGTAGAGGCCACTGCGGCGGAATTGAATGCGCCTGCATCTACATCGCCACCCACTAAACCCGTAGCAGACAGGCGCAAAGCAGGTGGCAAGCCGTGATTGGCCTGGACACCAATGCACTGATTCGCTTGCTCACGGAAGACGACGCAGCGCAAGCCGCATCGGTGCGCAAGCGACTGGCGCCGCTGGATGCGGTGGCAGAGTCGGTGCTGCTCAACAACGTGGTGCTGGTGGAAACACTGTGGACGTTGCGCAGAATCTACCGTTTTGAGCGCGCAGACTTGCGGGATTTGCTGGAGCAACTGCTGTCGGCGCGCACCTTTTGCTTTGAAGATCGGACCACCGTCACACAAGCAGTGGCGCTGTTTGCCAGCAGTGCGGCAGATTTTTCGGATTGTCTGATTGCCACCCAAAACGCCAGGCTGGGCTGTGATTGCACGGTGACCTTTGACAAGGCCATGGGCACCTTGCCCCAGGTTGAGTTGCTGCGTGCAAAATCTGCGTAACACGGTCATCGCTCCCGCAAACTCTCACTCCCGGCCCGCTGCACCGGACTCAGCAGAAACTCAATCACCCTTCTCTGCCCGGTTTTTATCTCCGCCGTGATATTCATGCCCGGACTCAAATTCACACGCTTGCCATCAATCAGCATGTCTTTCTGGCTCAGGGTCAACGTGGCTGGGTAGTAAGAGCCCTTCTTCTCGTCGGTGACTGCATCAGCCGTGACCACGTTTACCCTGGCTTGCACCGTGCCGTATCGGGTGTACGCAAAGGTCTCCAGCTTCACCTCGGCCATCTGGCCGGCGTTGACAAAGCCGATGTCCTGATTGGCAATGCTGACCTCGGCCGTCACCTGGACCGAGTCAGGCACCACAATCATCAACGGCTGGGCCGAGGTGACGACACCGCCGACTGAGTGGATGGCCAGTTGCTGGATGATGCCGGCCACCGGGGCGGTGAGCTGCGTCAGGCGCTCACGTTGATTGGCCTTGGTGTGGTCAGATTCAAGCTGGCTGTGCTTGCTGGCAGCCTGGGCCTGGCGGTCGCTTAAAGCGCGCATGGTCTCAAACCGGTAGGCCGCTTTGGCTTGTTCGGTTTCCTTGAGTGTGGACAGGGCTTCTGCCAGACGGGCACGCTGGGTCGCCAGATCGCGTTCCAGTTCCACCCGCTCCCGTGTTTTATCCTGGGTGGCGTGGCCGCTGATATAGCCCTGCTCGACCAGCTTTTTGAAATCAGCCTCGCGCGTCTGCGCCATGGGAACGGTGGCCTCCAGCTTGGCGATGGTCGCTTTGACGGTAGCGATTTCTGCCTGGCGGCGGCTGGCCTCGGCATCGAGCTTATTGAGTTTGGCGCTGATGTCTTGCCACTCGGACTGGAGTTGCGCCTGGGTCCCGTTATCATTGATCAAACCAGCCTCCAGCCCTCGCAGAACGGGCGTGAGAGGCTTCGAATTTGATAGCGAATGCAGCAGTGCACGGGTGCGCATCAGTTCCGACGCTTGTGTCTTGAGTTGCTCTTGCACACTGGCTTTGTCGGCGCTGGCCATGGTCGGGTCCAGTTCCACCAGCACCTGCCCGGCCTGCACCCGGTCCCCATCTTTGACCAGCACGCGGCGCACCACACTGGCTTCGAGTGGCTGGATGAGCTTGGTGCGCTCGCTCACGATGATGCGCCCCGGCGCCACCGCCACAATGTCGACTTTGCCCAGGATGGTCCAGAGCAGGGCCAGCACAAACAGGATCATCAGGCCCCAGGCCAGCCGGCGCGGTGCGGGGTGCACCGGCGTTTCCTGCAGGCTCAAGGCGGCAGGCAGGAAGGCTACTTCATCGGCCATGCGGGCCGGGCCGGCCAGCTCGGCACGGTGCGCCCAGGCTGACTGGCAGACGGCTTGGTAGCGGGCCAGCAGCTCGGTGACGGGGTGTTTGGCTTGAGGGACTGCGCTCATGCTGTCGCTCCCTGCGTCGGCTGCCCGCCATCTTGCATACGCCACAGGTAGGCGTACAGGCCTTGCGGTTTGGTCACCAGGCTGTCATGCGGGCCACTTTCCACAATCTGGCCTTTGTCCATGACGATGATGCGGTGGGCGTGGCGCACGGCACTCAGGCGGTGCGCGATGACGAGCACGGTGCGGCCGCGGCAGATGGAGGCCATGTTGCGCTGGATGATGGCCTCGCTCTCGTAGTCCAGCGCACTGGTGGCTTCGTCCAGGATCAGGATGCGCGGGTTGGTGAACAGGGCGCGGGCAATGGCGACGCGCTGGCGCTGGCCGCCACTCAAAGAGTTGCCCTGTTCACCGACCAGGGTGTCATAGCCTTCGGGCAGTTCGCTGATGAAGTCGTGCGCACCGGCCAGTTGCGCCACTTTAATGACCGCCTCGATCGGTGCCGCCGGGTCGGTGATGGCGATGTTCTCGCGCACGCTGCGGTTGAACAGCAGGTTGTCTTGCAGCACGACACCGACTTGTCGGCGCAGTTGCGCGGCGTCGATCAGGCTGATGTCGAGGCCATCCACCAGCAATCTGCCGCCTTCAGGCGTGTACAGACGCTGCACCAGCTTGGTCAGGGTGCTTTTGCCGGAGCCGGAGCGCCCGACGATGCCGATGACTTCGCCGCACTTGATGTCCAGGCTGATGCCGTTCAAGACCGGGGCCGCTTCGGGCCGGTAGCGGAAGGTGACCTGGTCGAGCGTGATGCGGCCTTTGAGCAGAGGCAGTTGGGCCGTGCTGGTGGGCGGCACTTCGGTGCGGGTGTTGAGAATGTCACCCAGGCGCGCGACCGAGATACCGGTTTGCTGGAAGTCGGTCCAGAGCTGGGCCATGCGCATGATCGGTTGCGAGACTCTTTGCGCAAACAGGTTGAAGGCGACGAACTGGCCGACTGTGAGCTCGTTGCCCATCACCAGGTGGGCGCCGTACCAAAGCGTGGCGGCATTGACCAGTTTGCCGATCAGGTTGACGCCTTCATGCGCCAGCGTCGCCAGGTTCTGGGTTTTAAAGCTGGCCGAGACATACGACGCCAGTTGCGCATCCCAGCGCTTGCCAAAGGCGGGCTCCAGTGCGGTGGCCTTGACGGTCTGGATGCCGGTCACCGTTTCCACCAGCATGGCCTGGTTCTCGGCGCCACGGGCAAACTTGAGGTCCAGGCGCGCGCGCAAGATGGGCACCACGGCCAGGCTCAGGCCGAAGTACAGGGGCAAACTCACCAGCACGATCAGGGTCAGCGGCACGCTGTAGATCAGCATCACCGCAATAAAGACGACGGAGAAGAAGACATCGAGCAGCACGGTCAAGGCATTGCCGGTGAGGAAGGATCGGATGTTCTCCAGTTCGTGCACGCGTGCGACTGAATCTCCGACCCGGCGCGCCTGGAAGTAGGCCAGCGGCAATTGGACCAGATGGCGGAACAGCCGGGCCCCCAGTTCGACGTCAATGCGGCTGGTGGTGTGGCTGAAGACGTAGGCGCGCAGGGCGCTGAGGATGCTCTCGAAGATGACGACGATCACCAGACCGATGACCAGCACGTCGAGCGTGGTCATGCCCTTGTGCACCAGCACCTTGTCCATCACCACCTGAAAGAACAAAGGGCTCACCAGGCCGAACAGTTGCAGCATGAAGGAGATCAGCAAGACTTCACCGAGCAGCTTGCGGTATTTGACCAGGGCCGGGATGAACCAGGAGAAGTCGAACTTGGCCAACTCGCCGGCCAGACTGGCGCGGCTGCTGATCAGGATCAGTTCGCCCGTCCACTGGGCGGCGAAAACTTCGACTGGCTCGATGGTGGGGCGGGCACTGGTGCCTGCCGCCGGGCTGGCCGGGTTGCTGGGCTCTGACCCCAAAAACTCCTGAAACAGCACCCGTTTGCCATCACTCTGGGCCAGGACGACGAGGCGCAGGGAATCGGCGTCGGTGCGCATCAGGGCCAGGGCAGGCAAGGGTGTCAAGCCCAGGCGCTCAACGCTGATGCGGCTGAGTTTGGCTTTGAGGCCCAGGTGTTGGGCGGCGCGCAGTACATCAGAAGGAGTGAGCTTGTCGCTGGCGGTCAGGCCCAGTTGATGGGCTAGCGCAGCCGGGTC
This sequence comes from Rhodoferax sp., assembly GCA_021731215.1. Lineage (GTDB taxonomy): Bacteria > Pseudomonadota > Gammaproteobacteria > Burkholderiales > Burkholderiaceae_C > Rhodoferax. The sequence continues at coordinate 1,552 of JAKFXU010000299.1, read as the reverse complement.
GGCGGCGGTGTGGTGAAAGCGGGCTATTGCGCACAGGGCGGCCAAGGGTGCCAGTGCATCCGTCTTGCCGACCCATGCTTCAGTCGGAGCATCTGAATTGACTGGATTCTGATGCTCGTTATCCGCACCCGCGCTGCTCGTCGCAAGCACATTTGAATTTGCCGTCACGTGCCAACCTCCCCTGATGGCCCTCGGTGGTCGGGGGCCGGTTTGTGTTGGCGTGTACTTTATCGAAGGGTGTGGCCTGTGGCTATCCCACGTTTGGGGGATATGGGCTTGTGCCTTGTCATCCGCAGGCCCGGCTCGTCATCTGTCATCACCTGCTCCGCCCACGCCGCCTGCCCGCTTTGCACGATGCGGGTGAATTGCTGATCGTGCCACTGGCCACGCCCAGGGTGAAAGGGTTGCTGCTCACGCGCGGCGGGCACAAGGCGAGGCACTGCAGGTCGGGTTAATTCATGGATTGAGCGAATCAACCCAGGGCACTCCTCTTGGCCGCGCGTTCAGCGACAAAAGCAAAGGCAAAGATCAGCGCCTCCTGCATCGAATGCTCGATCGCATGGCGCTCATGCTCGGTCAGGTAGAACATCATGTCCACATCGTGCCTGACATAGCGCGCCGGCAAACGGTTCAAGGCGACGCAGGCGACGTCGGACAGCATGTCGGGCGTGAAGTCCGGATGGGCCTCGGACGCCCGCACCACGGCCTCGAACACCAGTCGCTCAAAATAGTTGTGAACCTGCTCGAAATTGATGACCATAAAGTTCTCCAGCAAACGCCACTGGCGCATTGATCAGCGGACAACCTTAGCAGTTCCGATAAGGTCTGACAAGAAAAACGTGGCATTGGCAGCTATGAAACTTGTAGCAGCTTGCGAATCTGCGCTATAGTTTGCGCTAGCGCCGAAAAACTGCAGACAGTTGAGCTGAATAAGAGCACATGCCACCACCAAATTCCCATGCCCGGCGAGCATCCAACGTTTTGAGGAGAGCCGTTTCATGAGTTCCAAAGAAAATGCCGCCATCGGTCAATTGCTGGCTCTGCTGGAGTCCCGTTACGCGATCCGGGTACTGTGGGCTTTGAAGGATGGCCATGCGCAAACCTTTCGTCTGCTGCAGGACAGCGTGGGCGGCATTACCCCGAACACGTTGAACACCCGCATCAAGGACCTGCGCGCAGCCGGACTGCTCACACACGTCAAAGACGGTTATGTGCTAACGTCTTCGGGCGCGGACCTGCTCAAGCGGCTGGGCGATCTCCCCGCATTTGCCACCAAGTGGGTGGCCAGTCAGGCCAAGCAAGCCGCTTGAACCTAGATTCCTCAGTTGACCGCTTGGTTTCATCAACAAGTTCTTAGGGTCATTGAATTTTTTGGCTTCGAGACAGTTCACCTTTTGGGTGACAGCGCTACGCCAGCAAAACATGCTGCTCTTTGCGCCAACGGCCTGATTCAGACAACGCCAGCAACATGGGATGCCAGGGTCTGCTGGCATAATTTCCGGTTTTCTGGGTGTGGTCCCGGCCAAACGAGCGCACTCAGCTATCTCATTTA
>JAKFXU010000384.1 GCA_021731215.1 Rhodoferax sp. | reverse complement strand
AGGTCAAGCTGGCGACCGCCATCATCGGCATCAGCTCCATCCACCTGCTCAAGACCTTCATCAACGCGGCCAACTATGACAACAAGGTGCTGATTGCGCAAACCGTGATTCACATCACCTTCCTGCTATCGGCCATCGCGATTGCCTACACCGACAAGCTGATGTCGCGCGATAACGCCAGCAGCGGCCACTGAACCGTCTTTCAATGGCTGGCACCCGGGTGTCAGCCTGGAATCTTGCCCCATTTGACCGGAAACCTCACCGTGCTGCTGATCATCATTTTTCTGCCGCTGCTGGCGGGCACCCTCCTGACGGGAGCATCCGGGGCGTTGCCATCGGCCAGTTATCGGGGGCGTACCGCCTGGCTGGCCGCTGCGGTGACCGCTGCCAGCCTGGCCCTGCTGCTGCTGCAGGCGCCGACCATCATGGCGGGCGAGGAACTGCGCAGCTTCACGCCCTGGGTTCCCGAAATCGGCCTGAACCTGGGTCTGCGCCTGGACGGCCTGTCGCTGATGTTTGCGCTGCTGATCACCGGCATGGGCCTGCTGATCATTCTGTACGCGCACCATTACCTCGGCGCGGACGATCCGGCTGGCAAGTTCTACAGCACCTTGATGCTGTTCATGGCGGCGATGCTGGGCATCGTGCTGTCCGACAATTTGCTGCTGCTGATGGTGTTCTGGGAACTCACCAGCATCTCGTCTTTCCTGCTGGTCGGTTACTGGAATCAGCGCGCCGATGCGCGCGCCGGTGCGCGTATGGCACTGGCGGTTACCGGCGGCGGCGGCCTGGTCATGCTGGGCGGCTTCGTGCTGCTGGGTCAGATTGCCGGCACTTATGAAATCAGCCAGATGCTGGACCAGGCCACACTGATCCAGGCCGATGCCCGCTATCCGGCGGCGCTGGTGCTGATTCTCATCGGCTGCTTCACCAAAAGCGCGCAGTTTCCGTTCCATTTCTGGCTGCCACAGGCGATGGCGGCGCCGACGCCGGTGTCGGCCTACCTGCACTCGGCCACCATGGTCAAGGCCGGCATTTTCCTGCTGGCGCGCCTGACGCCGGTGCTCGGGGGCACCGAGCTGTTCACCGCCATCGTCGCCACTACCGGGCTGCTGACTGTGGTGTTCGCCGCCTTCATCGCCCTCTTCAAGCACGATCTCAAGGGCCTGCTGGCCTACTCGACCATCAGCCATCTGGGGCTGATTACCTTCCTGATCGGGCTGGGCTCGCCGCTGGCGGCGGTGGCAGCGATCTTCCACATCCTCAACCACGCCAGTTTCAAGGCCGCGCTGTTCATGACGGCGGGCATCGTAGACCATGAAACCGGCACCCGCGACCTGCGCCAGCTCGGCGGCCTGTGGCGGCTGATGCCCTGGACCACCTCGTTGGCCATGACGGCCACGGCGGCGATGGCGGGTGTGCCGCTGTTCAACGGTTTTCTGTCCAAGGAAATGTTCCTGACCGAGACCGTGACCTTCGCTCAGGCCGGTGGCTGGCGCTGGCTCGTGCCCGCTGCGGCGACCTTTGCCGCGCTGTGCAGCGTGGCCTACTCGGTGCGGCTGGTGCATGACCTGTTCTTCAATGGGCCGCCGCGCGACCTGCCCAACCCGCACCCGCACGAGCCGCCGATCGGCATGAAGGCGCCGGTCGCCCTGCTCGCCGCGGTCTGCGTCGTGGTGGGTGTGCTGCCCGCCCTGACGCTGGGGCCGCTGGTGCAGGTGGCCACGACTGCCATGCTGGGTAAAGCGCCACCCGAATTCCAGCTGGCGATCTGGCACGGCTTCAATTTGCCACTGTTGTTGAGCATGCTGGCGCTGATCTGCGGCACTGGCCTGTATTTCGCGCTGGCGCGCGGTGGCTGGCTGCACCGCCTGAGTTCGGAGCGCTGGTTTGGTCCGCTGACCGGCCCCCATTTGTTCTCGCGCGGCATGGACCGCCTGTTTGGCAGCGCCGGGCGCATCACGGCCCGGCTGGAAATCGGTTCCCTGCAGCGCTATGTGGCCTGGATGCTGATCGCCGCGCTGCTGGTGGCGGCGGCACCCATGCTGGGCGGCGCAGCGCCCGGCACCGGTTCGCGCAGCCTGCTGCCGGTATCGCTGCCGGCCCTGGTGCTCTGGGGCCTGTTGCTGGCGGCCTGCGGCTGGCTGACGGTGCGCCACCACGACCGCTTTCAGTCGGTGGTCGTCACCGGCGTGGTCGGACTGGTCACGGCACTGTGCTTCGTCGGCTTTTCGGCGCCCGACCTGGCGCTCACCCAGCTCACGGTCGAAGTCGTCTCCACCGTGCTGCTGCTGATGGGGCTGGCCTTGCTGCCCCGGCAAACCCCGCGCGAGTCCTCCTCTGGGCGACGGCTGCGCGACGCCGCGCTGGCGCTGGGCGGGGGCGGCGGCATCGCCTGGCTGGCCTGGGTGATGCTCACGCGCGACCATGATTCGATCGCCTGGTATTTCCTCAACCAGTCGGCGATAGCGGGTGGCGGCACCAATGTGGTGAACGTCATCCTGGTGGACTTCCGCGGCTACGACACCTTCGGCGAAATCACGGTGCTGGGCATCGCCGCCGTCGGCGTGCTGGCCCTGATGGACGGCATGCGCACGCGCCGCCCGGCCAGCGACGATGCGGGTCGGCCATGGACTTTCGCCACTCAGCCGCTGATGCTGCGCGTGGCCGCCCGCATCGTGCTGCCGCTGGCGCTGGTGGTCACGCTTTACATTTTCATGCGCGGCCACAACATGCCGGGCGGTGGCTTTATTGCCGGCCTGATCACGGCGGTGGCGCTGGTGCTGCAATACATGGCCATGGGGCAGTCGCGCGCCGAGCTTCTGCTGCATGCCCAGGGCGGGCGCCGCTTCGTGCGCTGGATCGGCCTGGGCTTGGGCGTTGCCGGGCTCACCGGCGTCGGTGCCTTCGTGTTCGGTCAACCCTTCCTGACCAGCGCCCACGGCCATCCCTACCTCCCGATTCTGGGCGAGTTGCCGCTGGCCAGCGCCGCGCTGTTCGACCTGGGCGTTTACATCACAGTGGTCGGCGCCACGCTGCTGACGCTGTCCACCCTGGGCGCAGTCACCCGCGAAGCCGGCGCCGCCGCAGCACAACACCCTGAGCACGGAGTCCCGCCATGAGTCTCGAGTTTTTGGTCGCCACCGGCATCGGCGCAGTCACTGCCAGCGGCATCTATCTGGTCCTGCGCGGGCGTACCTGGCCGGTGGTGATTGGCTTGAGTCTGCTGGGCTACGCAGTCAATGTGTTCATCTTTGCCATGGGCCGCCTGTGGCAGGACGCCGCGCCCATTCTCTCGGCGGCCGGGCGCGTGGCCGATCCGCTGCCGCAGGCGCTGGTGCTGACCGCCATCGTGATCGGCTTTGCCACCACCGGCTTCGTGATCGAATTGGCGCTGCGCAGCCGCCATGAAAGCGGCTCCGACCACGTAGACGGCCACGAGCCCGGACACGGCAGCCGTCACGCGCCAGATGAGCGGGCCTGAATGACATGCTGAACGCACTTTTCTCAACCCATCTGCCGGTGCTGCCGGTGCTGCTGCCGCTGTTCACCGCGGTCGCCCTGCTGCTGTTGGGCGACGGTGCTGCCCGGCTGCGCCGCGGGCGAATCCTGAGCCTCGCCTCCACGCTGATTGGCGCCCTGCTGGCCTGGCGCCTGATGAGCGAGGCCGCCGGGGGCGCCCTGGCGGTCTATCCCCTGGGCGGCTGGTCGGCCCCGTTCGGCATCGTACTGGTGGTCGACCGGCTCAGCGCCCTGATGCTGGCGCTGACCTGGACCATCGCGCTACCGGTGCTCTGGTACGCCAGCGGCGGCTGGGATGCCCATGGACACCACTTTCATGCGCTGTTTCATTTCCAACTGATGGGGCTGTCGGGCGCTTTCGTCACCGGCGACCTGTTCAACCTGTTTGTGTTTTTCGAGGTCTTGCTGATCGCCTCCTATGTGCTGCTGGTGCATGGCCAGGGCCGCGAGCGCTTCAAGGCCGGACTGCACTATGTGGTGCTGAACCTGGTGGCCTCGGCCCTGTTCCTGGTCGGGCTGGCCATTATCTATGGCGTAACCGGCACGCTCAACATGGCCGATCTGGCGCTGCGCGTGGCCCAATTGGGTCCCCAGGAGGCGGCGCTGTTCAAATCCGGAGCCCTTATTTTGCTGGTGGTGTTCGGCCTCAAGGCGGCCATCGTGCCACTCTACCTGTGGCTGCCCGGCACCTACGCAGCGGCCTGCGCCCCGGTCGCCGCCTTGTTTGCCATCATGACCAAGGTCGGTGTCTACAGCATCATCCGCGTGCATGGCGTGATCCTTGGCGAGGGCGCTGGCGCGGCCGCGCTGGCGGCCGCGCCCTGGTTGCTGCCGCTGGCGCTGCTGACGACCGTGCTGGGCGTGCTGGGCGCGCTGGCGGCGCACAGTCTGGCGCGACTGGTGTCTTACCTGACGGTGGCCTCGGTTGGCACGATCCTGGTAGGCGTCGGCCTGTTCACGCCGGCGGCGCTGTCGGCGGCGCTCTACTACATGGTGCACAGCACACTGGTGATTGCCGCCCTGTTCCTACTGGTCGAGCTGGTGGCGTCCCAGCGCGGCAACGTCGGCGACCGGCTGCAACCTGCCGCGCCAGTGGCCCAGCCGGTGCTGCTGGGTTTGATGACGCTGCTGGGGGCCGCGTCGGCGGCCGGGCTGCCGCCACTGCCGGGCTTCCTGGGCAAGCTCATGGTGCTTCAAAGCGCGGCGGCCACGCCGGCTCAGGTCTGGGTCTGGACGGTGGTACTGACGGCCGGCTTTCTGACCATGGTCGGACTGGCGCGGGCGGGCAGCATTTTGTTCTGGAACGTGCAGCCAGCCGGTGCGCAGCCCGCTCGCGCTGGCAGTAGCTGGCGGCTGACCTCAGCCACGCTCGGCCTGCTGGGCCTGAGTCTGGTGCTGGCGGCGGCGGCAGCGCCGCTCAAGCGCTACACCGATGCCGCCGCCGCGCAACTGAGCGACCGCGCGGCCTATGCGCAGGCCGTGCTCGGCCCGGTGGGCGGCGCGGCCGCCAGCACCACCCGACCCTACCGGGGTGGCGCAGGCGAGGTCATGCTGCCGGGCGCGGGAGGCAAGCCATGAACAAGAAGCCCTGGCTGGCCCACCCCTGGCTGACGGCGCTGTTGGCTCTGAGCTGGCTGCTGCTGCAGCACTCGCTCGCGCCGGTGCACCTGATCGCCGGGCTGCTGATCGGCCTTGTCATACCGCGCCTGCTGCACGATTTTCTGCCCCGGCCCGCCACCCTCAACTGGGCGCCGGCGCTGCGACTGACGCGGCTGGTGCTGTGGGACATCGTGATCTCCAACATCACGGTGGCGCGGCTGGTGCTGGGGCCCCTGTCACGGCCGCGCCCGGCCTGGGTGCCGGTGCCGCTGGCGCTGACCCACCCGACTGCGATCTCACTTTTGGCAACCATCATCACCACCACGCCGGGCACGGTTTCCTGCACCATCGACGAGCCGGGTCGCCAGATTCTGGTGCATGCCCTCGATTGCAGCGACCCGGCGCAAATGGCCGCTGACATCAAGCAGCGCTACGAGCTGCCCCTGCTGGCGATCTTTGAACCTCTTTCACACAACATGGGAGACAGCGCATGAACACCGGCATTCTCGCCCTGGCGCTCGATATCGCGGTCGGCGCGGTGTCGCTGGCCCTGCTGCTGTGCGCCTGGCGGCTGCTGCGCGGCCCGCAGCCCGTCGACCGCGTGCTCGCCGTGGATACCCTGTACCTCAACGTGGTCGCCCTGGTGGTGCTGCTGGGCATTCGCTTGCAAACGGCGCTGCTGTTCGAGGCGGCGCTGATTGTGGCGATGCTGGGCTTTGTCTCCACCGTGGCGCTGGCGCGCTACCTGACGCGCGGCGACGTCGTCGAATGACACCAAGGACACCAACATGAGCATGACCTTACACCCCGTCACCGAGTGGCTGGCAGCGGCGCTGCTGCTGATAGGCGCTTTCTTCCTGCTGGTAGGCGCCATCGGCCTGGTGCGCTTGCCGGATTTTTTCATGCGTTTGCACGCGCCGACCAAGGCCTCGACACTGGGCGTCGGCGGCATCCTGCTGGCCAGCATGATCGTGTCGGCAGCACAGGGGCGAGTCGGCTTTGCCGAGCTGCTGATCACGCTGTTCGTGTTCGTGACGGCGCCAGTGTCGGCCAACCTGATGGCGCAGGCCGCCCTGCACCTGCGCGTGCCCACCAAGGCAGCTGCGCCCGAGGGTGCGGTCCCGGAACGCCGTTCCAACTGACCTGCGGCACCAGTCACTGATCTTTGTTTTTACCTCGGATAGGGAGCATCATTCATGATCTGGATTTTTATTGCGGGTCTTGTCGCCCTCATCATCGGCGCCGAGTTGCTGGTGCGCGGCGCTTCCCGCCTGGCTTTGTCGCTGGGCATCTCGCCGCTGGTGGTGGGCTTGACGATCGTGGCCTTTGGCACCAGCGCGCCCGAACTGGCGGTGTCAGTGGCTGCCGCCCTGGAAGGCCGTACCGACATGGCGATTGGCAACGTGG
>JAKFXU010000383.1 GCA_021731215.1 Rhodoferax sp. | reverse complement strand
GGGCTTGATGAATTCGTCCTGCGCCAGAATGGTCTGGCCCAGAAAATCGGTGACCGGCACAATGGAGCGCTCAAAGTAGCCGCTGGCGCGCGCATGGCTGGCGCGTTGTTGCGATTCCAGCGCGAAGGCATCGACGTCCTGGCGCGAAAAGCCCGCCAGCGTGGCGATCAAGTCGGCGCCAATGCCTTGCGGCACGAAGGCGGTGCTGGAGTTGGTCGCGGGGTCCATCGCCCAGGCGCCACCATCCGAGCCGATCGGCACCCGGCTCATGCTCTCGACGCCGCCGGCCACCACCAGCTCTTCCCAGCCGGAGCGCACTTTCTGTGCCGCCAGGTTGACCGCTTCCAGTCCGGAGGCGCAAAAGCGGTTGATCTGCACGCCCGAACAGCGGAAGTCCCAGCCAGCCTTGAGCGCCGCCACCTTGGCGATCACCGCGCCCTGGTCGCCCACCGGCGACACCACCCCCATTACCACGTCGTCCACCTGCGCGGTGTCCAAGTCGTTGCGGCGCTGCAGCTCGGTCAGTACGCCTGCCAGCAGGTCCACCGGTTTGACCTCATACAGGCTGCCGTCCTTCTTGCCCTTGCCGCGTGGCGTGCGGATGGCGTCGTACACAAATGCTTCGGTCATGGTGGCATCTCCAAACAGAGGATCGGGTTCAAAAATCAGGTGACCGTGAATGGCCAAATTGCAGTATATTATTTTTCACAAAGCAAATGCTTGGTATAAATGGTCTGATTTTTTAACGCAGGTGAAGCCATGATCGAGAGAACCCTTTTCACGCCCGAGCACGAAGCCTTTCGCGACAGTTTTCGCCGCTTTATCGACAAGGAAATTGCCCCCTTTCATGCCGAGTGGGAGGAGCAGGGCTACGTTGACCGCGCGGTCTGGAACAAGGCCGGCGAGAACGGCTTTTTGTGTACCTCCATGCCCGAGGAGTTTGGTGGCTCGGCGGCAGACAAGCTGTATTCCGTGATCCAGATCGAGGAGATCAGCCGGTCTGGATTTTCCGGCATCGGCTACTCCCTGCACAGCGAGATCGTGGCGCCCTACATCCTGCACTACGGCACGCCGGCGCAAAAGGAGAAGTACCTGCCAAAGCTGGCCAGCGGCGAGATGATCGGCGCCATCGCCATGAGCGAGCCCGCTGCCGGCTCCGACCTGCAGGGCATCAAGGCCACGGCCATCTGGCAACCAGGCCCCTCCGGTAGCGAAGCCGATGGCAGCTACCTGCTCAACGGCAGCAAGACCTTCATCACCAATGGCTGGCACGCTGATCTGGTGATCGTGGTGGCCAAGACCAGGCCGGCCGCCGGCGCCAAGGGTACCAGCCTGCTGCTGGTGGAGCGCGGCATGCCCGGTTTTTCGGTCGGCCAGCGGCTCAAGAAGCTGGGCCTCAAGGCACAGGATACGTCCGAGCTCTTTTTTGACAATGTTCGGGTTCCGGCCGACCAGCTGCTCGGCGGCCCGCTGCAGGAAAACCGGGGCTTCATCTGCCTGATGGAGCAACTGCCCTGGGAGCGCCTGCAGATCGCCATCGGGGCGGTGGCTGCAGCGCAGGCCGCCATCGACTGGACGGTAGCCTATGTCAAGGAGCGCAAGGTGTTTGGGCAACCGGTGGCCGCCTTCCAGAACACGCGCTTCACGCTGGCCGAGCTGCAGACCGAGGTGCAGGTGGCGCGCGTGTTTGTCGACAAATGCACCGAGCTGCTGCTGGTCAACACACTGGACACCGCCACCGCCAGCATGGCCAAGTACTGGTGCAGCGATTTGCAGTGCAAGGTGGTGGATGAGTGCGTGCAGTTGTTCGGTGGCTATGGCTATATGTGGGAATACCCGATCACCCGCGCCTACGCCGACGCGCGCGTACAGCGCATCTACGGCGGCACCAACGAGATCATGAAGGAAGTGATCACGCGCGCCATGGGGTTGGGTGGAAAATAGCCTTTTTGGTTCAAACCTTCATGCCCACCCTGCTCAGTATCCAGACCGCACAAGCGCGCCGCGTTCAAATCAACGGGCGCAGCATCCTGACGGGCATTCACAAGTTGCCGGTGGCCGGCGCGGTCCAGGTCCAGCGCTTGGGCCTGGCGGGCGACGAGCAGGCGGATCTGTCTGTGCATGGCGGCCTGGACAAAGCGGTGTATGCCTACCCGGCCGAGCACTACCCGTTCTGGCGCGTGGCCCGCACGCAGGCCGGCGTGGCCGGCATCGATGAGGCCTTGCCGTTTGGCGCTGTCGGTGAAAACCTGACGCTGCAGGGCGTGCTGGAGGCCGATGTGTGGGTTGGCGACGTGCTCAAGTTCAAGCACTGCGCGCTGCGCGTGACCCAGCCGCGCGAGCCCTGCTACAAGTTCAATGCGGCCATGGGTTTCAGCGGCGCGGCCAAGGCCATGGCGCAAAAAGGCTGCTGCGGCTTCTATCTGGCGGTGGATCAGCCCGGCCACCTCAGCGCCGGCGAGTCGTTTGAACTGCTGCCCGGCCCCAGGGGCTTGCGTATCACCGAGTCGTTCCAGGCCAAGCTGTTCAAGCACCTGCGATAAGTGCCTCAATCTGCGCATCCTTGTCGAGCCACATCTGCTGCACCCACTTCTGATACGCCTCGCGCACGGCGGGGTCACCCGCGTAATCACCTTGCACCAAATGCTGTGGCACTGGCAACGGACGTACCCGAACGATGATGCGTTTGAGCTTGCCGCTCAGGAACTGCCAGAAATCCGGCGCGCCGCCCGGGTAAACAATGGTCACATCCAGAATCGCCTGAAACTTGTCGCCCATCGCGTTGAGGGCCAGCGCAATGCCACCGGCCTTGGGTTTGAGCAGGTGCTGGTAGGGCGATTTCTGTCGTTGATGTTTGGCCGGGGTGAAGCGTGTGCCTTCCAGAAAATTCATGACACTGGTGGGAATCAAAGCGAATTTTTCGCAGGCCTTGCGCGTGGTTTCCTGGTCCTTGCCGCGCATCTCGGGGTGCTTCTTCAAAAACTCCTCGCTGTGGCGGCGCATGAAGGGAAACTCCAGCGCCCACCAGGCCAGGCCCATGACCGGCACCCAGATCAGTTGCTGCTTGAGAAAAAACTTGAGCAGGGGGATGCGCCGGTTGAACAGGTGCTGCAGCACCAGAATGTCGACCCAGGACTGGTGGTTGCAGTTCACCAGGTACCAACTGCGCTGACGCAAATCGTCAATGCCTTGCACATCCCAGCTCACGCGCTGCGTCAGCGCCATCCAGGCGCTGTTGCCGGAAATCCAGTTTTCGGCGATGCGCAGCAGCAGGGGGTCTACCGCCAGGCGCATGGGCTTGAGCGGGATGAGCAGCTTGAGCAGGGCAAACAGCAGCAGGATCGGCACCCAGAACAGGGCGTTGAGCGCCATCAGCAGGGTGGCAATCAGTCCCACCAGGGCTGCGGGTAAAAAATTCAGCATCGGTTGCGTCCAGGTCTCATTTTGACAGGGCACGACAATAGCGCATTTTTGGTGCGGCTCACGCTTGCGCCACCCGACCCACGTCCAGTACCCATTCAAAGGGCGTTGCCAAGGGTAAAACCGTACACTCGGCGCTTGCTCCCCACTTGTGTCCCCCATGAACGCCCCGGTTGACGTCTCCTTTTTCGCGCGCGCCGCCAAGCCTTTGAGCAGTTACCGCAAGTACTGGGCGGCCCGCTTTGGTACGGCCCCGATCCTGCCCATGAGCCGCGCCGAGATGGACAAACTGGGCTGGGACAGTTGCGACATCGTGCTGGTCACGGGTGACGCCTATGTCGATCACCCCAGCTTTGGCATGGCGGTGATTGGCCGCATGCTGGAAGCGCAGGGTTTTCGGGTCGGCATCATCGCGCAGCCCGACTGGCACAGCGCCGACCCGTTCAAAGTGCTGGGCAAGCCCAATCTGTTCTGGGGCGTGACCGCGGGCAACATGGATTCCATGATCAACCGCTATACCGCCGACCGCAAGATCCGCAGCGACGACGCCTACACCCCCGGCGATGTCGGCGGCAAGCGGCCGGACCGCGCGGCGATTGTCTACAGCCAGCGCTGCCGCGAGGCCTTCAAGGAGGTGCCGATTGTGCTGGGCGGCATTGAAGGTAGCCTGCGCCGCATTGCGCACTACGATTACTGGTCGGACAAGGTGCGCCGCTCGATTGTGGTCGATGCCAAATGCGACCTGCTGCTGTACGGCAACGCCGAGCGCGCCATTGTCGAGATCGCGCACCGGCTGGCGGCGCGCGAGCCGGTGGAAAAAATCACCGATGTGCGCGGTACCGCCTTTGTGCGCCGTGCGGATGACGAGTCCGGCCAGGGCTGGTTCGAGATCGATTCCTCCAGCGTGGACGAGCCCGGTCGGGTGGAGGACCACATCAACCCCTACCAGACCACCGCCGAGCAGGCCGCCGGGCAGGGCAGCAGTTGTGCCAAAGAGGACATTCCTGCAGGGCGCAATGACAATACCCAGCCGCTCACCTTCATCCCCAACCCCGCGCTCTACGGCAAGGGCAGCGTCAAGGTGCCGCCGCGGGACCGCAGCGTGATTCGCCTGCCCGGCTACGAGCAGATCAAGATGGATGCGGTGCTGTACGCCCACGCCAACCGCGTGCTGCACCTGGAGACCAATCCCGGCAACGCGCGCGCGCTGGTGCAGGCGCATGGTACGGGCGCGACGGCGCGCGACGTCTGGATCAACCCGCCGCCGATTCCACTGACCACCGCCGAGATGGACCTGGTGTTTGATCTGCCCTACGCGCGCAGCCCGCACCCGGCCTACGCCGACGAGAGCGGTGGCCATGAGGGCGCGACCAAGATCCCGGCCTGGGAGATGATTCGTTTTTCCATCAACATCATGCGCGGCTGCTTTGGCGGCTGCACCTTCTGCTCGATCACCGAGCACGAGGGTCGCATCATCCAGAGCCGCTCGGAAGACTCCGTGATTCGCGAAATTGAAGAAATCCGCGACAAGGTGAAGGGCTTCACCGGTACCATTTCCGACCTGGGCGGGCCGACCGCCAATATGTACCGGCTGGGCTGCCGCAGCCCGTCGATCGAGGCGGCCTGCCGCAAGCCCAGCTGTGTCTACCCCGGCGTCTGCCAGAACCTGACCACCGACCACGGCCCGCTGATCAATATGTACCGGCGTGGGCGTGCCCTCAAAGGCATCAAGAAAATTTTGATCGGTTCCGGCCTGCGCTACGACCTGGCCGTGTTGAGCCCCGAATACGTCAAGGAACTGGTCACGCACCACGTCGGCGGCTATCTCAAGATCGCGCCCGAGCACACCGAGCAGGGGCCGCTGACCAAAATGATGAAGCCCGGCATCGGCAGCTATGACAAGTTCAAGACCCTGTTCGAAAAATTCACGCTGGAAGCGGGCAAGAAGCAGTTTCTGATTCCGTACTTCATCGCCGCCCACCCCGGCACCAGCGACCAAGACATGATGAAGCTGGCGCTCTGGCTCAAGAAAAACGGTTTTCGCGCCGACCAGGTGCAGACCTTCTACCCCTCGCCCATGGCCAGCGCCACGGCGATGTACCACAGCGGCAAGAACCCGCTGCGCAAAGTCACGCGCGACAGCGAAGCCGTGGACGTGGTGCGCGGCGAAAAGCGCCGCCGCCTGCACAAGGCCTTTTTGCGTTACCACGACCCCAACAACTGGCCGCTGTTGCGCGAGGCGCTCAAGGCCATGGGCCGGGCCGACCTGATCGGCAATGGCAAACACCACCTGATTCCGACCTTTCAGCCCTTGACCGATGGCAATTACAGCAGCGCACGGCGCAAGAACTCCACCACGCTAGCGGCCCGGCCCGCGTCCGACGGGAAAGTCCGGGAAGGCCGCATGCTGACGCAGCACAGCGGCTTGCCCCCGCGCGACACGGGCGCCGCTCGCGTGGCTGGCAAAGCGACGCCAAAAAAGCGATAGCCATCGTGGCGCGGCGGTGCTTGTGGGAGCCGCTATGGCGGCACCCGGCTTGAAGGCGCGCGCTGCAGCTTGATATTGGCCGCCAGGCCGCCCGATGCCGTATTGCTCAGGATAAAAGAGCCGCCCATGCTTGAAATCGTTTTCTCGACAATCGCCAGGCCCAGGCCGGCGCCGTTGGCGGCGGTGCGGGCCGCTTCGCCGCGATAAAACGGCTTGCTCAAGTTGGCCAACTGTTCCTCGGGGACGCCCTGGCCATGGTCGCGCACCCTGAGCCGCACCCATTTGTCATGGCTCTTGGCGTCTATATGGACCACGGCGATACCGCTGGCCACCGACTTGCCGTAGCGGCGGGCGTTTTCCAGCAGATTGGTGATCACGCGGCCCAGTTCCACCGCGTCGGCGAGCACCAGAGGCTCGTCGGCCAGGTCCAGCTTGACGTGCATATCGGTGCGGTTTCGCATGCCAAACAGGCAGGCCTCAATGACCTCGCGCAGTGCCACCGGGCTCAGGCTGACGCTGCCAGGGCGCGCGTAATCCAGAAATTTGTCGATGATGGCGTCGACTTGCGCAATGTCGGCGGCCATGTGGGCACGGGCCTCGGTGTCGGCGACGCTGAGTTCGGTCT
>JAKFXU010000252.1 GCA_021731215.1 Rhodoferax sp. | reverse complement strand
GCGGAATTCTGGACCAACTCAAGCTCAGCGACGACGAGGTGGCGATGGTGATGGGCCACGAAATTGCACATGCTTTGCGCGAACACGCCCGCGCGCGCATGGGCAAGAACGCCGCCACCGGCATCGGCGCCAGCCTGTTGGGCCAGGTGCTGGGCCTGGGCGAAATCGGGCAGACGGTGACCCACTATGGCGCCCAGTTGCTGACGCTGCGATTCAGCCGCAGCGATGAATCGGAAGCTGATCTGGTCGGCATGGAGCTGGCCGCCCGCGCCGGCTACAACCCGCGCGCAGGGATCACTTTATGGCAAAAAATGGCGGCCGCCAGCCAAGGCTCGCCGCCGCAGTGGCTCTCCACCCACCCCTCGGGCAACACCCGCATCCGCGACATTGAGGCCAACCTGCCTAAAGTCATGCCGCTTTATGAGCGCGCGAAGAAGGGATAGCGCCGGCCGCGATTTACTGCGTCAAGTCTATTATCGACGCAGTAAATGTGCTTATTCAAGCGAATGTTAGGCAAAACATGACGGCTTTCTCCACCCGGCAGGGGGAATAATTCATGATTCTGCGGCCATCCCCAAAACCTTTCCCATGAACCTCACCGAATCCCTGCTGCACGCCCTCAAGGCGCACGGCGCCAAGCAAATCTTTGGCATCCCCGGCGACTTCGCGCTGCCCTATTTCCGCATCATCGAGCAGTCGGCGATTCTGCCGCTGCACACCCTGTCGCACGAACCCGGCGTCGGCTTTGCCGCCGATGCCTGCGGCCGCATCAGCGGCGGTCTGGGCGTGGCGGCGGTCACTTATGGCGCCGGCGCCCTCAACATGGTCAACGCGGTGGCCTCGGCCTATGCCGAGAAATCCCCTCTGGTGGTGCTGTCGGGCGGACCCGGCAAGGGCGAGTCGCAATCGGGTTTCTTGTTGCACCACCAGGCCAAGACGCTCGATTCGCAGTTTCAGATTTACAAAGAAATCACCTGCGACCAGATCCGCCTGGACGACGCCCGCCGCGCCCCGGCCGACATCGCCCGCGCGCTGGCCAACTGCCTGCGCCATTCGCAACCGGTGTACATCGAGATGCCACGCGACATGGTGGCCGAGCCCTGTTTGCCGGTGACGCCGGAGCCGGCCATCGAGCCCGACCCGCAGGCGCTGGACGCCTGCGTCACCGAGATTCTGCAGTTGCTGGCGAGCGCGAGCGCGCCGGTCCTGATGGCCGGGGTCGAAGTGCGCCGCTTTGGGCTGGAGGCGCGCGTGGCCGAACTGTCACGGCGCCTGGCCTTGCCGGTGGTAACCAGCTTCATGGGGCGCGGCCTGCTGGCCGACACCGATGCCCCGCTGCTGGGCACCTATCTGGGCGTGGCCGGCACGCCCGAAGTGACCCAATTGGTTGAAAACTCGGATGGCCTGTTTCTGCTCGGCGTGATCGTATCCGACACCAATTTTGCCGTGTCCGACAAGAAGATCGACCTGCGCAAGACGATTCAGGCGCTCGGTGGCCAGGTCACCATGGGTTACCACACCTATGCCCAGTTGCCGCTGGCGGCGCTGGTGGACCGGATGCTGGCGCGGGTGCCGGCCAGCGGCAAGGTGTTTTCGGTCCAGCGCCCTACTTTCCCGCACGGCATGGTGGCCGATCAGGCGACGATCACGCCGACCGACATTGCCACCGCCGTCAACGACCTGATGGCGCAGCACGGCAAATTCCCGATCGCCTCCGACGTCGGCGACTGCCTGTTCACCGCCATGGACATCGAACACACCGCGCTGCTGGCGCCCGGTTACTACGCCACCATGGGTTTCGGCGTGCCGGCGGGCCTGGGCCTGCAGGCCGCCACCGGCCAGCGCCCGCTGATTCTGGTGGGCGACGGCGCGTTCCAGATGACTGGCTGGGAGTTGGGCAACTGCCGGCGTTACGGCTGGGACCCGATCGTGCTGCTGTTCAACAACGCGAGCTGGGAAATGCTGCGCACCTTCCAGCCCGAGTCCCGCTTCAATGACCTGGACCGCTGGGGTTTTGCCGAGATGGCCGCCGGCATGGGCGGGGACGGCGTGCGCGTCAACACGCGCGCCGAACTCAAGGCCGCGCTGGACAAAGCGGTCGCCACGCGCGGGCGCTTTCAACTGATCGACATCACGCTGCCACGCGGTGTGCTGTCCGACACCCTGAGCCGCTTTGTGGCCGGGGTCAAGCGCCTCAACGCGCCCAAATAGGCCGCCTCAGCGCAGGCTGGCGCTGGCCTCAGGTGCCAGCCAGATAGGGGTTGCTTTGGCGCTCGCGTCCGAAGCTGCTCTGCGGCCCGTGGCCGGGGATGAACACAGTGGCGTCGCCCATCGGCCACAGGCGCTGGGTAATGCTGGCAATCAGCGTGGCGTGGTCGCCCTGCGGAAAATCGGTGCGGCCAATCGAGCCGGCAAACAGCACGTCGCCGACAAAAGCACGGCCGATCTCGGGCGCATGAAACACCACATGACCGGGCGTGTGGCCGGGGCAGTGCCGTACCTGCAGCGTGCAATGGCCAACCGTCACGCTGTCACCGTCAAACAGCCAGCGCGTCGGGGTGAAGGTCCGCGCCGCGGGAAAACCAAAACTGCGGCTCTGCTCGGGCAGGCCATCAATCCAGAACTGGTCGGCCGGATGCGGGCCAATGATGGGCAACTGGAGCTGCTCGGCCAACTCGGCGGCGCCGCCGGCGTGGTCAATGTGGGCATGAGTGAGCCAGATCTGCGTCAGCGTCAAGCCCAATCGCTTGACCTCGGCCAGCACCCGGTCGAGATCGCCACCGGGGTCGATGACGGCGGCCTGCAGGGTCTCATCGCACCAGACGATGGAGCAATTTTGTTGGAAAGAGGTAACCGGGAGCGTGGTGTAGTGCAGCATAGTGGGGATTATTTTCGCTTAGGGTTCGTTCGGTAATAAGTTGTGCATTTGGCCGCCGGATTCGGGATGCGATTTGCAACAACGCAGCGCGCCCGAAGCTGGCAGGACAAATGTGCAAGTTATTGCTGAACGAGCCCTTAGTACCCGTCAACAGGGCGTCGATAGCCATAAATTCAGATGGCGTATTCAACCCAGATTGTCCATTGGGGTTTGGAGGGTAGGTGGATGCAGTGGCGAGGCAGTTTTGTCCTGACTGAGGCGTCCATAGCTTGGGCTATGGACAACGAAGAAGGGCAAAAATGGCCGCCAATGCGCCGCCTGCACCCAAACAGCACCGCAGGGGCGCCTAATGGACAATCTGGGTTCAACCTAGATTCTTCAGTTGACCGCTTGGTTTCATCAACGAATTCTTATGATCATTCACTTTTTGAGTTTCGAGACAGTTCACCTTTTGGGTCAGAGCGCTACGCATCCGATTGAGAAATCTAGGTTCAATCGCGTGATGGGCGCGTGATCCGAGAACTTCTCATCTTTGTAGATGGTTTCGGAGCGCGCCAATGCAGCCAAGGCTGGGGTCGCTAGAGGGTAGTCAATCCGACAAAATACCTGTAATTTATTCGTCCTGAACGTCCTTATCTGACTCCACTACGGCGCTTGCTAAGGCCAGGTGCGAAGCTGCTGGTCTTGCGGGCGCCCGAAACGCCGACCCATCCGCGTTCGCGGGCGCACCGCCGGGGGCGGCTTTACTCCAGGCTGATCTGCGCCTGCTTGACGACGCGTTCCCAGCGCTCGTAGTCGGCACGCAACTGCGCGGCAAAGCGCTCGGGCGTGTTGCCGGCCGGCTCGATGCCCAGCACTGCGTAGCGATCCCGTATCTCCGGCATCGCCAAAACAGCCGCGATTTCGCGTTGCAGGCGTTCGACGATCGGACGCGGCGTGCGGGCCGGCGCGAGGACGCCGACCCAGGAGTCGACGACAAAACCCGGCAGGCCCGATTCGGCGAATGTCGGCACCTCGGGCAACGACGCCAAGCGTTTCTCGCTGGAGATCGCGATCGCCTTGAGCTTGCCCGATTTGACATGCTGCTGCGCGCTCGCTACTGCCGTGTAAACGAGCGGGATATGGCCCCCCAGCACATCGACGATCGCCTGGCCGCCGCCCTTGTACGGAACATGCTTCATCTGCATGCCGGTACGCTGCTTAAGAAGCTCGCCGGCCAGGTGCGGTGTGCCGCCGGTGCCCGACGTGCCGTAGGAGAGCAGGTCCGGCTTGCTGCGGCCCAGCGCGATCAGTTCCTGCAGCGTGTTGGCTGGCAGCGACGGGTGCGCCACCAGGATCAGCGTTGCGTCCCCCAGCTTGGTGATGGGTTCGAAGTCGCGCAAGGGATCGAAGGGCATCTTTTGAAAAACATGCGGGTTGATCGCCAGCGTGCCGTCGAAGCCGAGCAGCAGCGTGCAACCGTCGGGCGCTGCCTTGGCCACTGCATCGGTTCCCAGATTGCCGCTCGCACCCGGACGGTTGTCGGCAATGATCGTCTGCCCCAGGCGCGCACCGAGTTTCTCGACGATGGCGCGCGCGCTTGAGTCGGTGACGCCGCCCGCCGCGAAGGGCACGATCAGCCGGACTGTCTTGTTCTGGCACTCGTCTTGCGCACTCGCGCTCGTCGCCAGGGCCGCGATGCCGACCCACGCGACTGCCAGAGACCGGATAAAACACCTTCGTAACATGATTTGTCTCCTCAATTGATCTTTGATACGGATGCCGCCCCCGCGTGGGGCGGCGCATGCTTCTCAATTCCACCCACCAGCGCTACGGCCAGGGCCCCAAGGCCGCCACAGCGGTGCGACTATCCAATTGCGACGGCCGACGGCTTACATGTATTGGCTGCGATACCAGTCATTGACCTCGTCACCGGTCGTCAACCACACGCCCTCATGCCCGGCCATGTACTTGAACGCCCGCTCCAGATGCTTGGCGCGGAACGGCTGGCCGACCAGGAAGGTGTGCAGGCAGATCGGCATGATGCGCGCGTTGGTCTTGCCCTCTTCGTAGAGCACGTCGAACTGGTCGATGATCATGTCGCCGAACTGCTCGCCGCTGACGCCGATGTTCATGATGGCCGGGATGTCGTTCAGGTCCACCGTGTACGGCACCGAGATCAGGCTGCCTTTCTTGACATTGAACTTGAAGGGCTGGTCGTCGGCGGTGAAATCGCACAGGTATTCGACGCCCAGCTCGGCCAGCAGGTCCGGCGTGTTGAAGGTCTCGCACAGGAAGGGGCCCAGCCAGCCCTTGGTCTTGCGGCCCAGGCGCTTCTCCATCTCGGTGAGCACGGTGCGGATGATCTCGCGCTCCTCGGCCTCGTCCTTGCCAGCGAGGAAATTCGCCGGCGCGTTGTTGATGCCGTGGCCGATCCAGGCCCACTTGCGCTTCTCGCCTTCCTCGATGATGCGCGGGTACTCGCGGATGATGTCGGAGTTCAGGCACACCGTGCCGCGGTAGCCGTAGCGGTCCATCATGTCCATCATGCGCCACAGGCCGACGCGGTTGCCGTAGTCGCGCCAGCCGTAGTTCAGCGTGTCCGGCGTGAACTTGGCGGTGCCGGGCACCAGCGCGGTGCCGGGAATGTCTTCCGGGAAATGCTCGATGTTGATGTAGGGCACGATCGCCACGCGCGCGCCCTTGGGCAGCTTCATCGGCTTGCGGTCGATGATCGGGGAGTAGTCGTAACGGCGGGTCTGGGTCAGTTGCTTGCTCATGTCAATGCTCCTTGGAGGTCTTGGGTCAGCGCGAAGTTGCGGGCAGTTTCTTCAGGTAATCGAGTACCTCGGCCTTCATCACGACATCGCCGTACTTGCCGTTGATGTCGAACAGATTGGCCTCGTGCACGTCCGGATGGCGGTCACCGACGCAATCGCGCACGACGATGGTGCGAAAGCCGTGCTGCACCGCATCGACCGCGCTGGCCCGGATGCAGCCGCTGGTGGAGCAGCCGATCAGGATCACCGTATCGACCCGCCTGGCGTTCAGCGTGGCCACCAGGCTGGTGCCGAAGAACACACTGGCGTAGTGCTTGGTGATGACGGTTTCCTCCGGCCGGGGCAGCACTTCGTCGCAGGTCTGCGCATAGGGATTGCCCTCGACCAGGCATTTGAGCACCGGCGCCTTGCGGATCCATACCCCGCCCTCGGCGAATGTGATTGGGTTGTAGCGCACGATCGTATGCAGCACCGGTATCTTGGCCGTGCGCGCCGCCGCCAGCAGTTCGACGCTCTCGCGCACGGCGGGGGGCACGCCGGGCGCGAACAGGGGCGAGCCCTCGGTGGTATAGCCCTTCATGAAATCGATGACGATCAGCGCCGGCGTGTCGCCGAACCCGATCCGGTTGTCCCACACGCCGGCGTAATTGCTTTGTTTGTCCTGTGTCATTTGATCTCCTCTTTATGGTTGCTGAAATTTTGCAGTGATGTACTCGCCATGAACACGGTCTGAATCAAACGCTGTGAGCAAGCCTCCTTTCCGTGACGTCGAACTAGTTGCCGGCCTTCGTGATCCGGCGCAACAGCGGCACGGCGAGCAGCAGCAGACCGAGCACGCGCACGACATGAAACGCAGCGACGATCGCCACCGGCTCGCCGAGCGACGCGGCGGTGATGCACATTTCCGCGATGCCGCCCGGGATCGCTCCCAGAATCGCGCTGTTCTCGCT
>JAKFXU010000256.1 GCA_021731215.1 Rhodoferax sp. | reverse complement strand
AAGGGAGAACGCCAGCCTTATTGCAATATCGGTGCCATGCGCTTTGTCGCGTGAATCAGCCCCTTTGGCGCGCCAATTGTTGCTTTTGTGCGCGACCGGTGCCGCCTGCAACGCAGGCCTTGTCTTGTTTGTCGGAAACTGGAGGCGCCAGCGCCGCCCGCTGTGTCGCGCTTGGCATTTTTGGTACGTTTCTTGCAGCGACTGCGCCAGAGGCCGTCGCATTGTCTGCGTGTCCCGCTACTGGTGCATACCCGTGTCCGGGCGCCTGGCGGTTCGATGCGGCAGGCCCGATGCTGCACACAACCGGGGCTCCCTATGGTGAACAAACAAGCAAATGAAGCTCGACGCGAGCTCAATGCGGTTTACGAAGTCAGCAAGACGCTGGCCACTTCGCTGGATGTCGCCAAGACCTTCCGCGAGGCCTTGAACTATCTGCTGCACGCGTTTGACTGGCGGCGCGCGTTCGTGGTGCTGGGCGAGCCCGGCGGGCGCTTGCGCGGTCTGTGCGCCGCCGGCCTCTCGCGCGAGGAACAGCAGCGCCTGCAATTCCGGTCGGGCGAAGGCATCGTGGGGCGCGTCTATGCCAACGGCATTCAGGTCATCGTGCCCGACGTGCGCGCCGAGCCGCTGTTTCTTAATCGCACCGGTGGCGCCGACCAGAGCCCGGGCGTTCCGGTTGCGATGCTGGTCACGCCGATCCGGGCCGACCGCCGCACGGTCGGCGTGCTGGCGATCGACTGCCTCAACCCGGGCGAGCGCCGTGCCTTCTCCGACGACCTGCAACTGCTCAAGATGGTGGCCACGCTGATGGGGCAAGCGCTGCTGTTGCATCGCAGCGTCAGCGCTGCGCACGACAGCCTGCAGGACGAGGTGCGGCGCATGGACAAAATGCTCAAGCCCAACCAGCAGATTGACCAGGTGGTGGGCATCTCGGCGCCCATGCAGGACGTGTTCGCGCAGGTGCACCGGGTCGCGCCGGCCCGCACCACGGTGCTGCTGCGCGGCGAGAGCGGCACCGGCAAGGAGGTGATCGCGCGCGCCATCCACAACCTGTCGCCGCGCAAGCGCGAGGCCTTCGTGCGCGTCAATTGCGCGGCGCTGACCGAGTCGCTGCTGGAGAGCGAGTTGTTCGGCCACGAAAAGGGCGCCTTCACCGGCGCGCAGGGCCAGCGCAAGGGCCGCTTCGAGCTGTCGCACGGCGGCACGCTGTTCCTCGACGAAATCGGCGACATCTCGGCGGCCTTCCAGGCCAAGCTGCTGCGCGTGCTGCAGGAACGTGAGTTCGAGCGGGTGGGCGGCACCACGGTGGTGAAGGTGGACGTGCGCCTGATTCTGGCCACCAACCGCAATCTGGAGCGCATGGTGCAGGCCGGCGAGTTCCGCGCCGATCTCTACTACCGCATCAACGTGGTCAGCATCCAGTTGCCACCGCTGCGCGAACGGCGCGAAGACATCCCGGCCATGGCGCAGCATTTTCTGGACCGTTTCAACCAGGAGAACGCGCGAGCCACCCACTTCAGCCCTGGCGCCATGCGCGTGCTCGCCAGTTGCTACTGGCCCGGCAACGTACGGGAACTGGAGAACTGCGTGGAGCGCACGGCCACCATGACGCACGATGGCGTCATAGGCGACCTCGCCTTTCCGTGCCATGACAACCGCTGCCTGACCCAGGTGCTGCACCACATCGAACGGGAAGATGCGCTGCGCCCTGCCCGCCTGGCCGACATTCCCATCACGGAAGTGCCAACGGGCGCGCCGCACCCCCAGCCCGACGCCGCTTTGGCGCTGCCGGCCGAAGCCCTTGACACCGCCGCCGCGCCCACGCCCGACGACGGCAAACCCGACGGTGAACGCGAACGCCTGATCTGGGCCATGGAGCGCTGCGGCTGGGTCCAGGCCAAGGCGGCACGCCTGCTCAAGATCTCGCCACGCCAGATGGGCTACGCGCTGCAAAAGCATGAGGTTGAGGTAAGAAAGTTCTGAGACCTTGCGGGACAGACCGCAGCGACGTGTCAACGCGCAAGCTCTTTCCTTAACCGTTTTTTGTACCCTTTGTCGCATCACAGACAGCACGCCCCAAACTTGTCGACCCCCAGGCATGTGCCACATCCGACAAATCATTCAAATCAGGAGCTTGAATCGCGTTTTCTAGCTGGCACGGATTTGGCTATGGAACTCTTATGCGGCTATGGTCGGCCGCGAAAAGGGTTTTCATGCAAGCAAGCGCGCTCACCGGCTCCATGCCAGGCACGACCTATGTCAGCATTGGCCAGATCAAATCGCTAGGCGCCCCGCTTGAGCTGCCGGCCAGCAGCGGTGGTTGCGGCACGCACGGCGGCGAAGGCAAAGCCAGTTGCGGCTCCGCCGGCGGCCCGGACGACATGCCGCAGGAAATCTGGGACAAGGTCAAGAACCACCCCTGCTATTCCGAAGAAGCCCACCACCACTATGCCCGCATGCACGTTGCGGTCGCGCCGGCCTGCAACATCCAGTGCAATTACTGCAACCGCAAATACGACTGCAGCAACGAATCGCGCCCGGGCGTGGTGTCGCAGAAACTCACGCCCGGGCAAGCCGTCAGGAAAGTGGTGGCGGTGGCCAGCGAGATACCGCAAATGACGGTGCTGGGCATTGCCGGACCCGGCGATGCACTGGCCAGCCCGAAGAAAACCTTCGAGACCTTTCGCATGCTGCAAAGCCAAGCGCCGGACATCAAGCTGTGCCTGTCCACCAACGGCCTGGCGCTGCCCGATCTGGTGGACGATATCTGCCAATACAACGTCGATCACGTCACCATCACCATCAACATGGTGGACCCGGCGGTGGGCGAGAAGATTTACCCCTGGATCTTCTGGAACCACAAGCGCGTGACCGGCTATGAAGCGGCCAAGATCCTGCACGAACGCCAGATGCTAGGTCTGGAGATGCTGACCGCGCGCGGCGTGCTGACCAAGATCAACTCGGTGCTGATTCCCGGCATCAACGACGAGCACCTGATCGAGGTCAACCGCGAGGTCAAGAAGCGCGGTGCCTTCCTGCACAACATCATGCCGCTGATCTCGGAGGCCGAGCATGGCACCGTGTTCGGCCTGACCGGCCAGCGCGGCCCGACCGCCTCCGAGCTGAAGGCGGTGCAGGACGCCTGCATGGGCGGCGCCAACCTGATGCGCCATTGCCGCCAGTGCCGCGCCGACGCGGTGGGCCTGCTGGGCGAGGACCGCAGTGAAGAATTCACCATCGACAAGATCGAACAGATGCAAGTGGTCTATGACCTCGACAAACGCAGAACCTACCAGGACAAGGTCGAGCTGGAACGCCAGGCCCAGCACAGCGCAAAACAGGAGGCACTGGCAGCCAGCAGCGCCATCAAGGTTGCCGAAGACCTCCAGGTGCTGATCGCGGTGGCGACCAAGGGCGGTGGCCGTGTCAATGAGCACTTTGGCCATGTGACCGAGTTCCAGGTGTTTGAGGTCTCCGCCGCCCAGGCGCTGTTTGTCGGTCACCGCCGGGTCGACCAGTATTGCCAGGGCGGTGCGGACGACGACGAGCAACTGCCCTCGGTGGTGCGCGCCATCAACGATTGCCATGCGGTGCTGGTGGCCAAGATTGGCGCCTGCCCGAAGGACGAACTCACAGCAGCCGGCATCGAAGCGATCGATCAGTATGTGGGCGAGTTCATCGAAAAAGCTGCGCTGGACTGGTTCAACAACTACCGCAACCGCATCGCCAGCGGCGCCATCGTTCACCAGAGCCGCGGCGATGCGCAAATCCGCCAGGGCGCCTATACCAGCCTTGCCAGCGGCATGGCCCAGGCGGCCTGAATTTCCTTCACCCCCAACCCTATCGGAGACTCACCATGCCCATGAAGATCATCTCGTCCACCTGCACCGCCTGCTCTGCCTGCGAGCCGGAATGCCCCAACGTCGCCATTCGCGAGAAAGGCGGTACCTACATTATTGACGCCAACAAGTGCACCGACTGCGAGGGCCACTTTGACGAACCCCAATGCGTCGCCGTCTGTCCGGTGGACGGCTGCATCATCAAAGTCTGAACCCGCTCAAGAGGACGTCCCACATCATGTTGCCTAACGTCATCATCACCCCCGCTGCGGCGAAGTTCATCAAGCGCATCGTGCGTTTCTCCGGCCTGGCCGCCGGCGCCGGCTTGCGCCTGGCCGTGAGCCCGGGCGGCTGCTCGGGTTACGCATCCGAGTTCAGCGCCGCGGCCGCCGCGCAGCCGGATGAGCAGACGCTCGAAGTCAATGGCGTGCGCCTGTTCCTGGGTGCCGAGAGCCGCTTGATGCTCGAAGGCATAACGATTGACTTTACCGAAACGGCGACCCAGTCGGGCCTGTCCTTCACCAACCCGAATAAGGCCGCCTGCGCTTGCAGCAGTGCCGAGACCGCGCCGCTACCCGGCGTGACCAGGATCGATGTCGGTTCGATTGGGCGCGGCCGCCCGGCGGCGCCCAAGCTGGCGGCCTGAACCCGACTGCCCTGTGTGCTGTAAACCCGATTGGAGTAGCCCGTGGCCGACATCAACCGCGACGACGCTGAAATCGAACTGGCCTTTGCGCCGCGCTTCAGCTATGGCGAGCGGGTGGTGGCGCGCTCGGTGATCCGCAACGACGGCACCTACAACGGCCGCGACATCGGCGCGGTGCTGGTGAACAAGGGCGAGATCGGCTACGTCATCAACATCAATACCTTTTTGCAGCAGTTCTACATCTACGCCGTGGACTTCGTTGAATCCGGCCACCGCGTCGGCATGCGCGCCAAGGAACTGTGCACGCTGGACAACCTGCCCGACGAGGTGCTGGCGCAACTCGGCGCCAAGGCCAGCGCGCTGCCGGTACTTGGATCCGCGACACCACACCAGGAGACGCCATGAACGCCATGAACGCAGCGCCGGGCCGCCCCAAGCAAGTTCGCACCGCAGTGCGGAGCACGGAGGTTTGCATATGACCGCCATCGAACCGCGCGAACCCGCTTATGCCTGGGGCCAGCGCGTCATTGCGCTGGACGATCTGGTCAACGACGGCAGCTACCCCGAACGCCCGGTCGATGCGCTGCTGGCCGCACGCGGCTCGGCTGGGGAAATCGTCAACATCGGCCACGCGCCAGAACTGAACGAGCCGGTCTACCTGGTGCAGTTCGACGGTTGCGTGGTCGGTTGCCTTGAAATTGAACTGGTGCCGGCGCCGCACGGCCTGCTGCCGGAAATCGGGGAGATGACGTGAACACGCCCATGGCCGCGGCTGCGCCCGCCAGCGGCCAGGTGCGCGACTTCATCCAGCATCGTTTGCAGCGGGCCCTGCGCCAACGCGTGCGCTACCGCTACGTGCAGCCGCGTGTGCTGCGCGAGGGCGAGAGCTTTCGCATCCAGAGCCCGTGCTGCTCGCGCAACGTGGATGCCAGTGGCGGCGTGATCGACATCGCGCTGCTGGTGCCGGGCGCGGCGCAGCGCTGGTGCCTGTGCGCGCGTGACCATGCCAATGGCACCTGGGTGGCGCGCTTCAAGGACGAGCCGCTGGACACCGTGCTGGACCTGCTGTGCGTCGACCAAGAGCGCCAGTTCTGGCCCTGAGCCAACACGTGATCCGCACCATGATTTACCTCGACCACAACGCCACCACGCCGCCCGCGCTCGCGCGCGTCGCGGCCATGCTGCCGGTGCTCTCCAGCCTGTGGGCCAATGCCTCGTCGCAGCACGGACCGGGGCAGGACGCCAAGCGCGCCCTGAGCGCGGCGCGCACCACGGTGGCGCGGGTGCTGGGCTGCAAGCCGGTCGAGGTCGTTTTCACCAGCGGTGCCACCGAGGCCAATCACCTGGCGGTGCGTGGTCTGCTGGCTGGCGCGCCGGCAGGCCGAAGGCGCGTCGTGTTCAGCCGCATCGAGCACGCCGGCCACCTGCGCCTGGCGCGCGCGCTGGCAGACGGCGGCGTGCAAGTGGACTTTATCCCCGTGCGCGGCGACGGCACGCTCGATCTGGCCGCTGCCGCCGCGCTGATTGGCCCGGACCTGGCGCTGGTCTCGCTCATGGCCGCCAACAACGAGACCGGCGTCCTGATGCCGGTGGCCGAGGTTGCGGCCCTGGCCCATGCGGCCGGCGCGCTGCTGCACGTGGACGCGACCCAGTTCATCGGCAAGCAAGCGTTCAATTTTTCCACCTGCGGCGCGGACGCGGTGTCGCTGTCGGCCCACAAGCTGCAGGGTCCCAAAGGCGTCGGTGCCCTGCTGCTGCGCCAGGGCGTGCCGCTGGCGCCCCAGACGCTGGGCAGCCAGGAGCGCGGCCGCCGTGGCGGCACCGAGAACCTGGCCGGCATCGTCGGGCTGGCAGCGGCGCTGGAGCTGCTGGGCGATGTCAGCGTCGAGGCCACGCGCCTGGCCGTGCTGCGCGACACGCTTGAAAGCGGCTTGCGCCAGGCGCTGCCTGGCACGCATATCTGGTGCCACAACGTGCCGCGCCTGCCGGGCACCAGTTATCTGCGCTTTGGCGCGTTGTCGGCCGACGTGGTATTGCAGCGCCTGGAGCGCCTGGGCGTGGCCGCATCGAGCGGCGCGGCCTGCTCCTCGGGCGGCAGCGAACCCTCGCATGTGCTGACGGCCA
>JAKFXU010000161.1 GCA_021731215.1 Rhodoferax sp. | reverse complement strand
GGCCAACCATCTGTTCCAGCGCTTCATAACTTTTCTCGGGATGCACAATTTGCACCATCTCGACCTTGTCGAACTGGTGCTGGCGAATCAGGCCGCGCGTGTCGCGTCCGGCACTGCCGGCCTCGGAGCGAAAGCACGGGGTATGCGCCGTCAGCTTGATCGGCAAGTCCGCCTCGGCCAGCACTTCGTCGCGCACAAAGTTGGTCAATGGCACTTCGGAAGTGGGGTGTCCGCTTCAACCTAGAAACCGCAGTTGGACGTGCCCGGCGCGGTTGGCATCGGTGGTGCACAGGTGAGAAAGTTTCTGGAGCACATCGGCGCGGATTCCCAAGCCCCGCGTATCGCAGTAGCACGCGGGCCGCCGCTGCGGGACGACTGTAATGCGCCGGTGGATGAGGGTGTGGATGCCGTGCCAGACTGGAATTGGGCGGCACAATCCGCACCCGGCCATCAGGTCGATCAGCGCGTCTGTTGGTGACAAACCAAACCGGCCTTTTCAGGGAGCGGTGGGCAAGCCTGCGCGCGCGACGTGTCCACAAGCACCAATCACCTGCGGCGCTGCCAAATCGCCGATACGCCGGTTCACAGTTCGGGTGCTGACGATGTTCTGGCATGCGCCAGGCGTGCCATGCTTGGACCCATGCGGTTGAATTTCCTATCCGTTTATCCGTGGTCGAAGGCAACGAGACCTTCACCATCGTCCTGAGCAATCCGATTGGAGCCACGCTGGTCAACGACACCGCCACCGTGACCATCATTTATGAGGTTAAATCGGACTGTCGTGTCGGATTTCAACTTATTTCACCTGCGCGCCCGGCTTGGGCAGCATCGACTCGATCACCCGCAGGGCCTCGCCCTCGTCCCACTCGGTCGACCCGGTCAGCACGTAACGCACGCGCCCCTCGGCATCCAGCAGGAAGGTGGTGGGCAAGGCAAATACTTTCCAGCGCTTGGTGTTGCTGCCGTCCGGGTCGAGCAGAATCGGAAAACCCAGCTTCATTTTCGAGAGAAACGGCTTCACATCTTCCACCGATTCGGCACTGGCCAGCGCGACGATTTCAAGCGGCCGCCCCGCCATCTTCACCCGCAGCCGCTCCATCGACGGCATTTCGTGCAGACAGGGCGGGCACCACGACGCCCAGAAATTGAGCAGCACCACCTTGCCGCGGTAATCGGCCAGGGTTTTGGGCGTGCCGCTCAAATCGCGCGCCTTCAGTTCCGGCGCCGGCGTGGCGGCGCGCGCCTCGAATTTGGCGGCATGTCCGCCGGCCGTTAAAAACAGGCTCATCGCCAGCGTCATCAGTAAGCGTTTCATTTGCACCCCAATGTATTCAATTCGCGCAACAATAAAGCATCCATACGCTGGCCCTCGGCAATTTCAAATTCGGTCGGCGTTTCGCGCGCCCAATAGCGCTCGCGCAGGTTTTCCAGAATCGCGTGGCTGACCGTCGCGCCGTGCAACGCCAGATGATCCAGCAGACCGGGCAGCCAGGGGGTCGCGGCCGAACGGCGCGGCTGCAGGATGCGCACGCACAGACCGGCCAATGCGCCCACATCCAGATAGTCCGGCGCAGCCAGAGGCTCCGCCACCGTATACAGATTCGGATACATCAACATCACGCTGAGCCGGCTTCGTTGTGCCGGCTCGAGCAGTGCTGCCGCCCGCAGCACCGGGACCGCCGCCCGCGCCACGGCGACCACGCCCACCCGCTTGCCGCTGGCCAGCGCGGCGCGCAGCCAGTCCGCCAGATCCTGCTGCGGCACGGCGTCCATGCTGCGGGGCAGTTGCGGCAGAAAATAAGCGCCGATGGGATCGAGCAACCAGACTTCCACGCCTTGCGCCGCCAGCTTCTGCGCAGCCTGCACCTCGGGCTCGGCGCGCCCCTGTTCGGACGCCACCCAGAGCAGCAACTGCGCGCCTTGGGCGGGAAAAACCTGATAATCCGGCAAGTCGGCCCGCGCCCCCAACGCGGCCGCCCATAAGCCCAATATTAAAAACCTGAAAAAACGCATAAACACGACCTGGTTACATCGCCCGTTCATATTGCCTCAGCAGCGTCAGCAGCGTCAGCAGCGTCAGCAAGCAATATCCACTTTGGACTAGGCGTCCCTGGTATGCGCAGCCTGCCAGTGTCTCGAGCGCCCTGTTTTTCCAGTAGCCGGATGTCGCCCATCGTCATGCCGCGGTCGACCGCCTTTGCACATGTCGTAAATGGTGAGCAGGGCGACGCTGACGCCAACGAATAGGTTAATGCGCATGGTACATCCGGCGCGCTACAAATCCATTTCGTTCACGGTGCTGGCGCCCAGCACTTTTTGCCCCCCCATATAAGGCCGCAAGGCCTGCGGTAGCGTGACCGAGCCATCGGCATTCTGGTAATTTTCCAGCACCGCCACCAGCGTGCGCCCGACCGCCAGCCCGGAGCCGTTGAGTGTGTGCACCAGCTCGTTCTTGCCCTGCGCGTTCTTGAAGCGGGCCTGCAGGCGGCGCGCCTGGAAGGCCTCGCAATTGGACACCGAACTGATCTCGCGAAAGGTGTTTTGCGCCGGCAGCCAGACTTCCAGGTCGTAGGTTTTGCTGGCACCAAAGCCCATGTCGCCGCTGCACAAGGCCATCACGCGGTAGGGCAGGCCGAGTTTTTGCAGTATCGCCTCGGCATGGCCAACCATCTGTTCCAGCGCTTCATAACTTTTCTCGGGGTGCACGATTTGCACCATCTCGACCTTGTCGAACTGGTGCTGGCGAATCAGGCCGCGCGTGTCGCGTCCGGCACTGCCGGCCTCGGAGCGAAAGCACGGGGTATGCGCGGTCAGCTTGATCGGTAGTTCGCTCTCGGCCACCACCACGTCGCGAACCACATTGGTTAAAGTCACTTCGCTGGTCGGAATGAGATAGAAGTTGATGTTTGCCTCACCATCTTCCTCGATTCCGAAGCTAGCATGGATGGTTCGACCGGTTGCAAGCGCATTTGACGCCTCAGGACTGCTGCGTTTGAAACTTCGGGGAACCTTGAAAAGATCTTCTTCAAATTTGGGTAACTGGCCGGTACCACGTAGGCTTTCCGCATTGACGATGTAAGGCGTGTAGCACTCGGTGTAGCCGTGCTTCTCAGTCTGCACATCGAGCATGAACTGGGCCAGGGCGCGGTGTAGCCGAGCCACCGGGCCGCGCATGAACGTAAAGCGCGAGCCGGTCAGCTTGACGCCCATCTCGAAATCCAGCCCCAGCGGCGTGCCCAGATCGACATGGTCTTGCACCGGGAATTCGAAGGTCTTGGGTGTACCCCAACTGCGCAGCACCAGGTTGCCATGTTCATCGGCGCCGACCGGCACACTCTCATGCGGCAGGTTGGGCACGGCCAGCAGCAGGTCCTGCAAAGCAGCTTGAATCTGGTCGAGCCGCGTGGCCGAGGCTTCCAGCTCGGACTTGAGGCCCGCCACCTCCGCCATGACGCCATCGGCCTGATCCTGCGCGGCCGCGCCCTTGGCCTTGAGCTGGCCAATCTGCCTGCTCAGGGCATTGCGCCTGCCCTGCAACTCCTCGGTTCGGATCTGCAGGGTCTTGCGTTCCGCCTCCAGCATTTGGAAGGCCTCTACATTCAGAAAGGCTTGTGGTTTTTTGCGCGTCTCCAGGCGGGCGACGGCCCAGTCCAGGTCTTTTCGAAGAAGGGTAATGTCTAGCATGGCAGCATTGTAGTTTTTAGAATCTTGGGCTAAGGCCTGTTTCTTTTCATGAATTGGACCAGGCGCCAGCCCAACAGCGTCGCCAGAATCAGGGCGTAAACAAAGACATCGGCGAAATCATTCTTGCCCGAGCGCATCCAGAAGAAATGCAAAACGGCCAAACCAGCGACGACGTAAATCAGCCGGTGCAAAGCCTGCCAGCGTTTGGCGCCCAGTGTCTTGATGGCCCGGTTGAACGAGGTCAAGGCCAGCGCCGTGAGCAGCAGAAAAGCGGTAAATCCGACCAGAATGAACGGGCGCTTGGCAATGTCCTTGGCGATTGCCCCGAGCTCAAAACCCATGTCAAACCAGCCGTAGCTGAGCAGGTGGAGCACGCCATAAAAATAGACGAACAGGCCCAGCATGCGGCGAAAGCGGGCCAGCGCCGGCGTGCCCGTGATAACGCGCAAGGGCGTAAGCGCCAGCACCCCGCACAGAAAACGCAGAGTCCAGTTGCCGGTGGAGCGGCTCAAGGCCTCGGCCGGGTTGGCGCCGAGCTGGTCGGTCATGGCCGCCAGCAGCAGCCAGCAAAATGGCAGCAGCGACAAGCCAAACACCAGCGGCTTGGCCAAGCGGTGCAGCAACCAACTTTGCACCCGATGCCGCGGCGAGGAACGGGTGGCCGCCAGCATCAGAACAGTTTTTTGAGATCCATGCCAGCGTAGAGCTGCCCGACCTGCGTCTCATACCCGTTGAACATGAGCGTCTTGCGCTTCTTGGCAAACAGGCCATCCTCACCAATGCGCCGCTCGCTGGCCTGGCTCCAGCGCGGGTGATCGACACTGGGGTTGACGTTGGAGAAGAAACCGTATTCATTGGGCGCCGCCTTGCTCCAGGCGGTGGCCGGCTGTTGGTCGGTGAAGCGGATCTTGACCAGGCTCTTGGCGCTCTTGAAGCCATACTTCCACGGCACCACCAGGCGCACCGGGGCGCCGTTCTGGTTGGGCAACAGCTCGCCGTACATGCCAAAGCTCAGCAGGGTCAGCGGGTGCATGGCCTCATCCAGGCGCAGCCCTTCCACATAAGGCCAGTCCAGCACCCGGGAGCCGACAAACGGCATGGTTTTGGGATCGGCCAGGGTCACGAATTCGACATATTTCGCGTTACCCAGCGGCTCCACTTTTTTGATCAGTTCGCTCAGCGAATAACCGACCCAGGGGATCACCATGGACCAGCCTTCGACGCAGCGCAGGCGATAAATCCGCTCTTCCTGGGCGCTGAGTTTGAGCAGGTCTTCCAGCGCATAGCGTGCCGGCTTTTTCACCAGTCCTTCAATCTCGACCGTCCACGCACTGGTCTTGAGCGTATGGGCATGGCGTGCCGGGTCCGACTTGTCGGTGCCGAATTCATAAAAGTTGTTGTAGCTGCTGGCGTCCTTGTAGTCGGTCAGCTTTTCCAGCGTGACGGCGCCCGCCACGTCCGACTTCACATGGGGCAGCGCCGCCAGCTTGCCCGGGCGTGGCGTCTGCGCCCGCGCCTCGCGCGACGCCCAAGACGCCAGTGCCGCGCCCGCGACCCCGCTGGCCATCAGTTTGATGAGGTCGCGCCGTCCGGTGTAAACGCGCTGGCTCGTGATCTCGCTGGCAACTGGGTGATAAAAGCCGTCCTGGCTGGATTTGATCAACATGATGCAGTCCTCGTTTCAGTATCAGTCGTGCGACCGATTGCATTCTTACAACAATCGGGGGCCAGCCCGCCACCAAGAGATCGAGCGGCACAGCGACGACAACCACTCGACGCCAGCGCGCCGCCGACGCGCTACTTGGCCGCAAGCGCCAGGCGCTGAGTGGCGACTGACAAGAGGTCATTGTCATTCAGCCATAAAAAAGAGGCAGGCCATTTGAAAATGGACCTGCCCAGCTTGGGGTTGGTTGCGCGTGTTGGGTCGGTTCAATCAAGAACCCGGCGCAGCGACCCGAAATTAACGCAGACCACCGATATAGTCGGCGACCGCCTTGATTTCCCGATCGTTCATCTTGGCTGCCACCTGCGTCATTTGCAAGCTGTTGTTGCGCACGCCATCGCGGAACGCGATCATCTGAGCTGCGGTGTAATCAGCGTGCTGACCACCCAGACGCGGGTACTGGGCGGGAATGCCCGCGCCATTGGGGCTGTGGCAACCAGCACAGGCGGCGATCTGACGATCGGCAATACCACCCCGATAAATGCGCTCACCCAAAGCCACCAGTTCTTTTTCCTTGGCAAAGCCCGGCTTGGCGCTCTGGGAGACCAACCAGTAAGCGATGTTGTTCATGTCGGCATCGCTCAACATGCCGGCAAAGGCGCTCATGGTGGGGTTGGCGCGCTTGCCTGACTTGAACTCCTGCAACTGCTTCACCAAGTACTCCGGGTGCTGCTGCGCCAGCTTGGGGTTGACAGGAATGAGCGAATTGCCATCGGCTGCGTGGCAGGCAACACACAAAGCACCATAGCTGGCGGCGCCTTTGGCCAGGTCAGGCTTGACCGCCGTCACGGCTTGCGGGGCCGCCGGTTTGGCCTCTTGGGCGAAGCTGGCAAAAGCCGGGGCTGCCACTACAGCAGCCAACAAAAGGGAGGAGAGCAACTTCATAGGGGTGTGTCGTATCAAGTGAGCAAAACAGCGTGATTCTACAATGCGGGTTCTGGCTACCTCTCTTTAATCCATGACTACCAACCCAAACCCACCGGCCTCGGCCTCCCAGGCCCGTGCGCCGGACCCCGCCGCCAAGACGGCTGCCACGGTTGCGCTGGGCTGGCTTCATACCGCCAAATTCCTCACCACGGCGCCCCAACTGCACTTTTTGCCGGCGCTGGAGCTGCCGGAAATTGCCTTTGTCGGTCGCTCCAACGCGGGCAAATCCACCTGCATCAACACGCTGACGCAGCAAAGGCAGTTGGCCTTTGCCTCCAAGAAGCCGGGCCGCACCCAGC
>JAKFXU010000163.1 GCA_021731215.1 Rhodoferax sp. | reverse complement strand
TCGACGGCGAGGTCGATGCCGCGCTTGAGGTCCATCGGATTCATGCCGCCGGCCAGGTAGCGCAGTCCCTCCTGAATCATGCCGTGCGCCAGCACGGCGGCGGTGGTGGTGCCGTCGCCCGCCATCTCGCTGGTGCGCGCCGCCACCTCGCGCAGCAACTGCGCGCCCATGTTTTCGAACCGGTCTTCCAGCTCGATCGACTTGGCCACCAGCACGCCGGAGTTGACGATCTGCGGCGGGCCAAAGTCGCGCTCCAGAATGACGGTGCGCCCGCGCGGCCCCAGGGTAACTTTGACCGCCTCGGCCAGCGCATCGACGCCGCGGCGGATCTTGTCGCGGGCGCCGTCGTGAAACAGGAGTTGCTTGGGTTTCATGATTGGGTTTTTCCTGCAAAGCGCTGGATCGCACTCTTCAACTCGTCGAGTGACTTTCCGAACGACTCATGCAACTGGCGCCATGTCTCAAGCGTGGCAGATTTGAGCTCCGGCAGGCGCTGTTGCATTTCAGTCCACCTGGTTTCAAGCGCGTTAAGCTCCTCGACCAGTTGCTCCTTGACCTGCGGCTTGGCGGCCGCTACCCGTGCCCTGAGTTCGGCAATCTTGGTGCCAAGTTGATCCAGTTCTTGCTGGAAGTTTTGAGCGAAGGCCTGACGCTCCTGCCCTCCCTCCTGCGGGCTGGCCGGAGCCGAGGCAGCCGGGGGCGCTGGTAGTTGCGGCAGCGGTGGTTTGATTTTGTCGCACGCCACCAAGGTAGGGAACGACAGAACGGCAATGCCAGCCGCCCAATAAATTGCTTTCACGGGGTCTGCCCTGCTTGCCTAATTGCGCACTTGCCAGCTACCGTCGGGCTGGCGGCATGCGGTACCGAAGACCTTGTCGCGTTTGCCGCCAATCACGGCATCGATGCTGTACTCGCGGCAGGGGCCGCTGGGCGCTTCGTAGGTGCGCGTGGGCACCACCACGTATTGATTGCCGCTGTCCGGGTTGCGCCAGGAGGTTGGCACCCCGGTTCTGACGTTTTCCAGCGCCTGACTGGTTTTGCGCTTGTCCACCTCGGCCATCGATTGACCGATCGAGCCGCCAATCGCGGCGCCCGCCAGACTGCCCAGAATGATGGCTGCGGTGCGGCCGTCGCCGCGGCCGACTTGAGACCCCAGCACGCCGCCCAGCACGCCGCCAATCACCATCCCGCTTTGCTCCTGCTGGCTCTGGTAGTTGGCGCAGCCCGAAATCAGCAGCAGGCACAAGCCTGCAATGGTTAAAGATTTGATGTTCCACATGTCCGTACTCCTTGATTGACCTCGTTGCTCTGCTGATCTCCGACCTGACCGCGAACCGTCAGCGGCTCTGCCGGTTAATTTAGTCTGGCCCTGAGAGCACCCGCTTGCGAAACGTCAAGTCGACAGTGGAAAATTTTTTGCTTCGCCGCTGCGCCGGCGCGCCGCCTCGATGACAAACCTGGGCTGGCCGCAACGGAAGTGAGCGCGCCCCGTCAAGGCCATGGCTTGACTTTGCGAATTCTCAACAAGAACAGGTGAACTTATCCTAGAGTTGACGGCGCGCCCGATCGGCTTGTTGACCTGATGGCGCCAGGTCGCCACTGGAGGAGCTACGGTTATGAGAACGGATGCAGATTTGAAGGCAGACTTGATGGAGCGGCTGGACGCCATACCGGCCGTCAATGGGGCCGACATCGAGGTGCTGGTCGACAACGGCATGGTGACTTTGAGCGGTCAAGTCGACACCCATCAAACCAGATTTCAGGTGGAGCGGACCGCCCGGCGGGTCGCCGGCATGCGCGGACTGGAGATCAACATCAAACCCAATGCGTCTGCGGCGAGAAAGCATCACCACCATTGACGCCTCGCGGCAGTCGGCCGGCAGCCTCCGGCGCCCGGCTGGCTGGCGGCCTGCTGATCCGGGCGGCGCGGCCTGATTATTGGCAAGGGGCGACCGGGTCGGCATCAATGGCGACGCGCACCGCCTCATCGATATCGTCGAGAAAAATCAAATCCAGGTTTTGTCTGGCCTGGGGCGGCACTTCTTCCAGGTCTTTGCGATTGCGTGCGGGCAGCATCACCCGTTTGATGCCGGCGGCCAGGGCGGCCAGTACTTTTTCCTTGATGCCGCCGACCGGCAACACCAGGCCGCGCAGGCTGATTTCTCCCGTCATGGCGACGTCGTTGCGCACCGGGCGGTCCATGAACAGCGAGGCCAGGGCAATGAACATGGCGACGCCGGCGCTGGGCCCGTCCTTGGGAATGGCCCCGGCCGGCACGTGAATGTGCACGTCGGTTTTCTCGAAGGCCGAGGGGTCCAGCTGGAACGTGGCGGCCCTCGATTTCACCAGCGTCAGCGCGGCCTGCGCCGACTCCTTCATCACGTCACCGAGTTGGCCGGTCAGGATCAGCCGGCCGCTGCCAGCGGTGCGGCTGGCTTCGATGAACAGAATGTCGCCCCCCACCGGGGTCCAGGCCAGCCCGGTGGCCACCCCCGGCATGCCGGCGCGCAAGGCCATTTCATTCTCGAATTTGGCTGGACCGAGGAGCTCGATCAGCTCCGGCGCGTCAACCCGTGCCGTCTGCGTCTCGCCCTCGGCGATGCGCACCGCGAGCCGGCGGCAGACCGCGCCAATCTGGCGCTCCAGGCTGCGCACGCCGGCCTCGCGCGTGTAGTCGCGAATAATGGTGGCCAGCGCGGCGTCCGTGATCTCCAGTTGCTCGGGCTTGAGGCCGCTTTCTTCGAGCTGGCGTGCCACCAGGTAGCGCCGGGCGATCTCGCGCTTTTCTTCCTGCGTGTAACCGGCCAGGTGCAGCACCTCCATGCGGTCGCGCAACGGGCCGGCAATCGGGTCGAGGACGTTGGCCGTGGTGATGAACAAAACCTGCGACAGGTCATAGGGGACCGCCAGGTAATTGTCGCGAAACGTGTTGTTCTGCTCGGGGTCGAGCACCTCCAGCAGCGCCGAGGAAGGGTCGCCGTGCATGCCGGCGCCAAGCTTGTCGATTTCATCGAGCATCATGACGCAGCCGCGGGTGCCGGCCTTTTTCAGCGCCTGGATGATGTTGCCGGGCAGCGCGCCGATGTAGGTGCGCCGGTGGCCCCGGATTTCGGCCTCGTCGTGCACGCCGCCGAGCGAGACGCGCACGAACTTGCGCCCCAGCGCGCGCGCGATCGACTGCCCGAGCGAGGTCTTGCCGACGCCGGGCGGGCCGACCAGGCAAAGAATCGGGCCGTGGCCGCCCGGCTTGAGCTTGCGCACCGCCAGAAACTCGAGAATGCGCTTTTTCACCTGGTCGAGTCCGAAGTGGTCGGCGTCCAGCACGCGCCGCGCCTGGGCCACGTCGATGGCATCGGGCTCGGGTGCTTGCCAGGGCAATTCGACCAGCCAGTCGAGGTAGGTGCGCACCATCGAGTATTCGGCCGAGCCGTCGGCCATGCGTTCGAGCCGCTTGAGTTCCTTGCCGGCCTGCTTGGCCACTTCTTCGGGCATGTGGGCCTCGGCGATCAGCTTGCGCAAATCACTGATGTCGCTGGCACTGGCGCCCTCGTCTTCCCCGAGCTCCTTTTGAATCGTCTTGGCCTGCTCGCGCAGCAGGAACTCACGTTCGCGCTGTCCCAGGCTGGCCCGGGTGCGCCGGTCAATGTCGCGCGAGAGCTCCAGCACGCCAATGCGGTGCACCAGCATGTCGAGCACGCGGTCCAGGCGCCGGCGCAGGTCGAGTTCCTCCAGCAACTCCTGCTTCTCGGGCGCCTTGATGTCGACATAGCCGGCCACCAGATCGGCCAGCATGCCCGGGGTATCCACGCCCTGCACGGCATGCACCATTTCCTGGGGCACTTGCGGCAGCAGTTGCAGGATCTCGACGGCGCGCTCCTTGAGCCGCAGATAGCGGGCTTCAATTTCCGGGTCGTTCAGCCCATCGGCGTCAACCAGGCGCTCGATGCGCGCCACGGGGAAGGCAAAACCGTCCAGATAGCCCAGCACGCGAAAGCGCTGCTGGCCCTGACAAATGATGTGGTGGGTGCCATCGGGCGTGGTGACGTAGCGCAGGATCGAGGCGATGCTGCCCACGCTCGACAGGTCATCGGCGCCGGGGGCCTCCACCTCCGCCTTGCGCTGCATCAGGATGCCCACCGGGCGCTCGGCCTTGACCGCGTACTGGGCCGCCGCGATCGAACTCTCGCGCCCGATGGTGATCGGCACGATCATGCCGGGAAACAGCACCATGTTGCGCACCGGTACGATGATCAGGGCGTCATCGGGCACGGCGCGCAGCGGCTCCGGTGTCGCGCCCGGCAATGCCGCGCCCGGCGCGCCGGCAGCGGGCGTCGGATTATTGCTTTCCAGATCGAGCTTGGTCTGATTCATGGCAGTCTCTCAAGCGTGAGTTTCAGGCAACCGTTCTCCAGCAGCATCTCACTGAGTCGAAAGCTGCCCTCGGGCAAGCGGATGCGGCGCTCAAAACGCCCGTAGGGGATTTCCATGCGCACAATCGCGCCGGGGCCGATGTCGGCGCCAAAGGGGCGCTCACCCCGCACCACAATCGCGCCGGGCTCCAGGATGACCTCAAAGCGCTCGGGTGCCACGCCGGGCAAGGCGATCAGCAAGCCCAAGTCGGGCCCGTGCTGGTAGATGTCAACCGGGGGCTCCCAGCACGGCGATTGGCCGGGCTGACCAATCTGAAAAAACTGGCGCTGCAGCCGCTCTGAGCGGTGCAGCAGTTCGATCGCTTCGGCCAGCATCCAGGCGCGCGCAACACGGTGTCGCATTGATGGTCCTTTTTAGGTCTACCAAGTCTCAAGCTGGCTCAAAGCGTACGTGCGACCCGCCGAGGGCTGCTTGACGAATCGCAAGAACACCGACGGCTGCTGGTTTGATTTGATTTTTATCAAGGCCGTGGCCCGGCCCGCCATGCATCGTCGGTGCCAATGGAGGAAACCTCATGTTTTTGGAAAAACGTTTTTTGAAAACCATTGAGCAGCTGCGTGCCCACGTGGCCGTGCCGCTGCGCATTGAATTGTGGAATGGTCGGCAATTTGATTTTTGCCAGGATCCGAGTGTGACGGTGACCATTCCGAGCGCGGCCGCCTTGCGCTACTTCATCGCACCCAATCTCAACAAGCTGGGAGAAGCCTTTGTCGAGGGGTATATCGGGGTGCAGGGTTCGCCCAAAAACGTGTTCAAGGTGGCCGAGGGGCTGGCCAGCAGCATGACGGCCAAAATGCCCTTGGTGTTTCATTGGGCCAAGCAGCACAACCGTAAGCGCGACCGCACGGCGATCGAGTACCACTACGATGTTGCCAATGATTTTTACGCGCTGTTTCTTGATCGCAACATGGTCTATTCCTGTGCCTACTATCAGAACGAGGGTGACACGCTGGAAACGGCGCAGCTTCAGAAACTGGATCATATTTTGAACAAGCTGAGGCTCCAGCCGGGCGAGAAGTTTCTCGACATCGGCTGTGGCTGGGGCGCCCTGATTCTGCGTGCGGCGCAAAAGTATGGCGCCGTCGCCACTGGCATCACCCTGTCAAAAAACCAGTTTGATTTCGTCCGGGACCAAATCCAGCGCGCCGGTCTGGACGGGCAGTGCCAGGTGTTGTTGTGTGATTACCGTGACCTGAAGGAAGCGCAGGCCTACGACAAAATTGCCAGCGTGGGCATGTTCGAGCACGTCGGGCTGAAAAACCTCCCGCTCTATTTCCAGACCATTCACCGGCTGCTTAAAGACCAGGGCCTGGTGCTCAATCACGGCATCACCAGCAGCGACGTGCAGAGCGGCTGGATTGGCCTGGGAGCGGGTGAGTTCATCGACCGCTACGTGTTTCCGAACGGGGAGTTGCCCCATGTGTCACTGGCGCTCAAGGCCATGGCCAGTGCCGGCCTGGAGGTGCTGGACCTTGAATCGCTGCGGCGCCACTATGCCCGCACCTGCGAGGCCTGGTCCAGCAATCTTGAGTCGAATCGGCTGGAGGCCGAGCGCATTGTGGGTGCGCGGCGTTACCGCATCTGGCAGATTTACCTGGCCGGTTGCGCCCACGGTTTTTCCAAGGGCTGGATGAACCTCTACCAGGTGCTTTGCTGCAAGGCGGAAAACACCGACTTGCGAGCGCAGCCACTGACACGCGACTACATGTACGCCGGCCCGCGTTGAGCCGATGCACGCCACCTGTGTGGTCCTCACGCCCCTCTTTACAGTACTGGCCTGGACGCGGTATCGTTCGGGCTATGAAAAAGCAACGGTTCTGGAATGTCGACCTGATCGACCTGTTCAAGCAGTGGGGCAGCGAGATGTCGGCTTTTTTCATGACGGTCCTGATGTTCGTCGCCCTGTCGCTGCCGGTGGTCATTCCGGCGCTGATCATGTGGTATCTTTTGACGATCAACTGGAGCCGCGGCCCCTGAACGCCGGCGCTGCCAGGGGCACGGCCCTTAATGGCGCAGCTTGAGCAAGCCGGCCGACAGGGCGGTGCCGCACACGATGATGGCGCCACACAGCAGCATCCATGGTGAAACCGTTTCACCCAGGAACAGGGCGCCGTAAATCACTGCAAACACCGGCAACACAAAGGTCACCGTCAGGGAGCGCGCCGGGCCGACGTTTTCAATCAGCCGGAAGTACAGGATG
The DNA here is from genome assembly GCA_021731215.1 of Rhodoferax sp. GTDB lineage: Bacteria > Pseudomonadota > Gammaproteobacteria > Burkholderiales > Burkholderiaceae_C > Rhodoferax. The sequence continues at coordinate 8 of JAKFXU010000163.1, read as the reverse complement.
TAGGCCAC
>JAKFXU010000162.1 GCA_021731215.1 Rhodoferax sp. | reverse complement strand
TTCAACCCAGATTGTCCATTAGGCGCACCTGCGGTGCTGTTTGGGTGCAGGCGGCGCATTGGCGGCCATTTTTGCCCTTCTTCGTTGTCCATAGCCCAAGCTATGGACGCCTCAGTCAGGACAAAACTGCCTCGCCACTGCATCCACCTACCCTCCAAACCCCAATGGACAATCTGGGTTCAATGGCGGTCGAGGCGTGCACCGAGAGAATGCGGTTGAGCTTGCGCAAGTGCAGCACATCACCCGACTGCTCCTCGCTGATCTTGACGCGCTCCAGCAAGGCGTAAATAGCGCCGATTTTTTCGTGCCACTTGGGGTCTTCTGTAAAGAATTTCTCCAGCGGCTTCACGGTTTGCTCTCCAACCGCATCAGGGCGCGGTAATGCGACCAGGTGAGCTGCGGCGCGAAGCCGTGCAGAGATTCGGTACCCGCTGGGTACTGATTTCCTGCATCGGCCAATTTCACGCCCAATGGGCGTGAAATTTTCTGTTTGATCATGGCCACTGCAGATTCTCCACCCGTCGGGTGGAGAATGGCCGACTCCGAAGATTGGCTAACCACGCGCCCAAAGAGCGCTTCGGGCTTGGGGGTGAGGATTTCCTCGATGGTGAGTTTACGCATCGTCATTTTCGTCAATAGCAACATCACCAAACAGGTCACTGGTCAGATCCATCGGGCGGACCACCTTCTCGATGAATTCGATCTCGCTTTGTGAGATGCCATATTTGGCATACAGGTCTTCGTCCGTCCAGCGCTTGGTCCAATCCTGCGTGGGCACGAAGGTGTAAACCTTGCGCGTGGTGTCCTGGGATGGCTTGTGCAGGAGAATCAACAGACGCGTCAGCCGACAGGAGAGGTAGGACAAGGCGCTTTCGGCCTCGGCCTGGGTGTCGAATGGGCCAATGCACAAGTAGGTTTCGGAACAAATGCTGCCCGGCTCGCCAATGAAAGGCGTGCTGAGGATGCGGTGCGGGTAGGTGTCGCGGTTGCCGGTGCCCGGCGCAGCGCGGCCCACATAAATTTTCCATTTGTCGATTAGCTCAGTGCCGGTCTCAACCTCGTCTCGGGCAGCGTAACCCGTTCCGCCGTTCTGATAAACCGTCATGCGTTCAGTCTCGTCCTTCACCAGGTCAAGCATGGCCTCGACCATCCATGCAGGCGTGAAGACCTCGCCGTGGTCGGCAACGCGTTGTTTGGACTTGACGAGGTTCATGGGGCGGTGACTGGTCCTTTGCCGGTTCGCACTCACCGCAGTTGGCAAGCGCATGGTGGGGCTGACGCTGGGAGTTGGGATGAGGGCAAGTTTACGTGCTGCGCAGCGCGCGCCGGTATTGCAGGGCCTCGGCCAGGTGCGTCACCTGGGTGCTGTGCGCGCCGGCCAGGTCGGCGATGCTGCGCGCCACCTTCAAAGCGCGGTGCGTGCTGCGGGCCGACCAGCCCAGGCGCTCGGCGGCGAGGTGGAGAAACTTGGCGGCGGCCTGGTCGAGCAGCACGTGCAGATCGATTTCCTGGCCTTGCAGCGCCTGGTTCGCCTTGCCCTGGCGCGCCATGGCACGCTCCCGCGCCGCCGTGCAGCGCGCGCGAATGGCGGCGCTGGCTTCACCCGGCGCGGCTTGCAGCAGATCAGCCGGCAGCACCGCCGGCACCTCCACGTGCAGGTCAATGCGGTCAATCAACGGGCCGCTGAGCTTGCTCTGGTAGCGCGCCACCTGGTCCGGCGTGCAGCGGCAGGCCTTTTGCGCCGACCCCAGATAGCCGCAGGGGCAGGGGTTCATGGCGCCGATCAACTGAAAGCGGGCCGGGAACTCGGCCCGGCGGGCCGCGCGCGAAATCGTGATCGAACCCGACTCCAGCGGCTCGCGCAGCGCTTCCAGCGCGGCGCGCGGAAACTCGGGCAGTTCATCCAGAAACAGCACGCCATGGTGCGCCAGCGAGATTTCGCCCGGCCGCGGCGGCGAGCCGCCGCCCACCAGCGCCACCGCGCTGGCGGTATGGTGCGGGCTGCAGGTCGGGCGCTGGGCCCAGCGCGCCAGCGAAAAGCGCCCGCCCAAACTGGCCACGGCCGCGCTTTGCAGCGCTTCATCGGTGGTCATGGCCGGCAGCAGCCCGGCAAAGCGCTGCGCCAGCATCGACTTGCCCGCGCCCGGCGGCCCCATCATCAGCAGGCTGTGGCCGCCGGCAGCGGCAATCTCCAGCGCGCGCTTGGGCCCGAGCTGGCCCTTGACATCGGCCAGGTCCGGGTAGTGGGCGAGCTCGGTTTGCGGCTGGGCCGTGATGCGCGACCAGCCGGACGCCGGCTCGGCCGGCGGCGCGTCGGCCGCCTGCGGTAAAAAATGCTGCACCACGTCGAGCAAATGGCGCGCCCGGTAGACCTGGGCGCCGGGCACCAGCGCCGCTTCTTCGGCACTGTCGGGCGGCAGCACCAATTGGGTCAGCACGCGCCCGGCGTGCAGCGCCAGACTCATGGCCAGCGCGCCGCGCACCGGGCGCAACTCGCCCGACAGCGACAGCTCGCCGGCAAATTCGTGGCCGGCCAGCCGGGCCGCGTCGATCTGCCCGCTGGCGGCCAGAATGCCCAACGCAATCGGCAAATCAAAGCGCCCGGAGTCCTTGGGCAGGTCGGCCGGCGCCAGGTTGACGGTGATGCGCTTGTTGTGCGGAAACTCCAGCCCGGAGTTCTGAATGGCCGAACGCACCCGCTCTCTAGCCTCCTTGACTTCCACGTCGGCCAAGCCCACCAGCGTGAAGCTGGGCAGGCCATTGGCCAGATGCACCTCGACCGTGACCGCTGCCGCCTCCAGACCGAGCAGGGCACGGCTTTGCACCAAAGACAGACTCATGAGGATTCCTCTCCAAAATGGTGCACAAGAAAGCAGCACCAAGCCAAAACGCACCAGCATGATGCCAACTGTATTTTTATACAGACATCTTAACGCAAGCCACTTGAATTGGTGCACAGAGGTGCTGCGAGTCTTGGTGAGAAAGTTAACGCAGCATCTGGCACGGTCCATGCTAGAGGGTTGTATCCCCTTAACCATGTTGGAGTACTTAATGAAGCTGAACGCAAAACCCGCACTCATCCTGGGCACACTGCTTGCTGGCACGGCATTTGCCCAAACCCCTGGGCATGCCCATGCCATTGGGGCTGAAAGCGGATGGGAATTCAGTGGCTATGTCGACGCTTCTTATAACCGGCTTTCACAGAGCAACGCATTCACTAGCGGTACCGCAAGCCGGGTGTTTGACCTGAAGGAAAAAGGTGCAGCCCTGCAGCAGTTGGCACTAACCCTGGCCAAGCAGCCCAAGGAGGGTTTGGGTGGCTTACTCAATGTGACGGGCGGCCGGGATGCCGACGTCATCAACGCCTACGGCCTGGGATTCGGCAAAAAGGACAAGATCGACCTGACTCAGGCGTTCGTCCAGTACGCCACAGGGCCATGGACCATCATTGGCGGCAAGTTCGTGACCATGGCAGGCGCCGAAGTGATCAAAAGCTCGGCCAACCCCAACTTTTCCCGCTCGATTCTCTTTGGCTACGCCATTCCATTCACGCACACCGGCGTTCGCGCCACCTATGCCGTTGACGATACGCTGAGTCTGATGGCCGGCGTCAACAACGGATGGGACAATTTCAAGGACACCAACAGCGCAAAAACGCTGGAGCTTGGACTGACTTATGCGCCGTCCAAAGCCTATTCCCTTGGCGTTCAGGGTTATACGGGCAAGGAGCGGGTCGGCGGTCTGACCGACACAGGACTGGAAGGCACGCGCAATCTAATCGACCTGGTGGGTATTTTCAACGCCACCGAGCAACTGACTTTCGTCGTTAACTATGACCATGGCTCCCAGAAAAATGCAACGCTACCGGCAGGCAACAACGGCACTGCGAAGTGGTCTGGCATTGCGGGGTACGCGAACTACCAGATCAATGAGCAATGGCGCATGTCAGGACGTGTTGAATACCTGGACGATACGGATGGCTACCGTACAGGGGTGGTGCAAAAATGGAAGGAAGCCACTTTGACGGTGGGCTACATGCCGGTGAAGGCGCTTGAGTTGCGCGCGGAAGTTCGAGCCGACTCTTCGGATGCCTCCTCCTTTGCCAATGCATCAGGAACAGGATCGTCGAAATCTCAACGATCGTTCGGTCTTCAGGCGATCTACAGTTTTTAAGTTCGGCGTTTGATTATTTTTTTTGGAGTTAGCAACCATGAAACTCGTAACCGCCATCATCAAACCCTTCAAGCTCGACGAGGTGCGCGAGGCGCTCTCGGCCATCGGCGTGCAGGGCATCACCGTCACCGAAGTCAAGGGCTTTGGCCGGCAAAAAGGCCACACCGAGCTGTACCGCGGCGCCGAGTACGTGGTCGACTTTCTGCCCAAGGTCAAGATCGAAGCCGCCATTGCCGACGAGCTGGTGGACCGCGTCATCGAGGCGGTGGAGGGGGCGGCCCGCACCGGCAAGATTGGCGACGGCAAGATCTTTGTCTACAACCTGGAGCAGGTCGTGCGCATCCGCACCGGCGAGACCGGCAAGGACGCGCTGTAAGGCCCGCACCCCACCGACACGGAACATCAACATGAAAAAACTACTGGCCTCCCTGACCCTGGGTTTGATGCTGCTGACCGGCGCCGCCGCCCTGGCGCAAACACCCGCCCCCGCGGACGCACCCGCCGCGACCATGACAGAAACTCCGTCGGCCGAGGCGCCGCCCGCTGCAGCGGCAGTTGTTGCAGCCGCGCCCAGCGCCGAACCCGAGGCCACCGTCAACAAAGGTGACGTGGCCTGGATGATGGTTTCCACGCTGCTGGTCATCTTCATGGCCGTGCCCGGCCTGGCGCTGTTTTACGGCGGCCTGGTGCGCTCCAAGAACATGCTCTCGGTGCTGATGCAGGTGCTGGTGGTGTTCTCGCTCATCACCGTGCTGTGGGTGGTCTATGGTTACAGCCTGGCCTTTGGCGGCGAGGGTTTGATCATCGCCGACCTGAGCAAGGTGTTCCTGCAAGGCGTCAACATCAACACGCTGGCCGACACCTTCACCGCCAGCGTCAAGCTGCCCGAATACGTCTTTATTGCGTTCCAGGCCACCTTCGCCGGCATCACCTGCGCGCTGATCGTGGGCTCGTTCGCCGAGCGCATGAAATTCTCCGCCGTGCTGCTGTTCTCGGTTCTGTGGTTCACCTTCTGCTACCTGCCCATTGCCCACATGGTCTGGGGCGCGGGCGGCTACCTGCTGGGCATAGGTGCACTGGACTTTGCCGGCGGCACGGTAGTGCACATCAACGCCGCGGTCGCCGGCCTGGTGGGCGCCTACATGCTGGGCAAGCGCATCGGCTACGGCAAGGAATCGATGGCGCCGCACAGCCTGACGCTGACCATGGTGGGCGCCGCCATGCTGTGGGTGGGCTGGTTTGGCTTCAACGCCGGCTCCAACCTGGAAGCCAACAGCGGCGCCGCACTGGCCTTCATCAACACCCTGGTTGCCACCGGCGCTGCGGTGCTGGCCTGGTCCATGGGTGAAACGCTGGCCAAGGGCAAAGCCTCCATGCTGGGCGCCGCCTCGGGCGCGGTGGCCGGTTTGGTGGCCATCACCCCGGCGTGCGGCTCGGTCGGCCCGATGGGCGCCATCGTCATCGGTCTGATCGCCGGCTTCGCCTGCCTGTGGGGTGTTAACGGCCTCAAGAAAATGCTCGGTGCCGACGACTCGCTGGACGTGTTCGGCGTGCACGGCGTGGGCGGCATCCTGGGCGCCCTGCTGACCGGCGTGTTCACCGCGCCCAGCCTGGGCGGCACCGGCAAGGCTGATTTCTCCGTCGCCAGCCAGGTCCTGATCCAGGCCGAGGCGGTCGCCATCACGATCGCGGTGTCTGCGCTGGTCGCTTTCCTGGCCTTCAAGATCATCGACCTGAGCATCGGCCTGCGCGTGAGCGAGGAAGCCGAGCGCGAAGGGCTCGACATTACCTCCCACGGCGAAACCGCCTACAACCGCTAAGCCGGATCACGCTGGGCCCACCAGCGTTGCCGCCAAGGCGTCAAACCCACCCGAGCCACTGGCTCCGGTGGGTTTTTTGCATCTGACGACCGGACAACGTTGAAAACCCGCACGACATGCGCTTTTCAGCGAACGCCGGAAGGCTGATCCTGATTGCGACAAGAAGTGTCGGACAGCTTGCTGCGCGGTGGAGAAATGTCACAACTTCGCGCGACAATCCTTCTTGGTAAAAATTGAAAGGGTTGAAATGCTGACTGCATTAATTTCATTTGTCATTTTCTGTTTTATCTATTACGGATTGTGGTCGTTGTGGTGTCGCTATGCGCCGTCAATGGTTTCTCAGGATGCGCCCAACTGGATCAAACAACCGAATTTTTTTCTGTTCTTTTTTGTGACCCTGATTTTTATCCTGATTTACAGGGGTGCATCAAGACGATGAGCGGGCGTTGCTTCATCGTCCAAAAAATGGCCAGGTTTTTGACTGATATTCAAGGAGTAAAAAATGAGCATGTTGATTGAACCTAGAAACCGCAGTTGACCGCTCATTTCCGCTTGCAAGGCCGCATGAACACTCACTTCTGTACCCACGCACGAGTTCACCTTTTGGGTGACAGCGCTACGTGCCCGATTGAGCCGCCCTGGCGCGC
>JAKFXU010000016.1 GCA_021731215.1 Rhodoferax sp. | reverse complement strand
GCAAGGCCACCGGGCGGCCGGTCGCGCCCTTGGCCGCTCCGTTTTTCCAGGCGGTGCCGGCGATGTCGAGATGGGCCCAGGGGAACTTGGCGGTGAAACGCTGCAAGAATTTGGCCGCCGTGATGGCCCCGCCGGCGCGTCCGGCCACGTTGGCCACATCAGCAAAATTGGTTTTGAGACCTTCCGCGTAATCGTCGTCCAGCGGCATGCGCCAGCACAGATCGAGCGAGGACTCGCCTGCCGCCAACAGGGCCGCGGCCAATTGATCGTCCCCTGAGAACAGGCCGCTGCGCACCCCCCCCAGTGCCACCACGCAGGCGCCGGTCAAGGTGGCAATATCGACGACGGCACGCGGTTTGAAGCGCTCGGCAAAGGTCAAGGCGTCGCACAGCACCAAACGACCTTCGGCATCGGTGTTGAGGATTTCAATGGTCTGGCCACTCATGCTGGTGACCACGTCGCCCGGCTTGATGGAGCGCCCACTGGGCAGATTTTCACAAGCGGGGATCAAGCCGACCACGTTGATGGCGGGCTTCAGCTCGGCCAATGCCCGGAAAACGCCCAACACACTGGCCGCGCCGGACATGTCAAACTTCATCTCGTCCATTTCAGCCGCGGGTTTGATGGAAATCCCCCCGCTGTCAAAGGTGATGCCCTTGCCCACCAGCACGGTGGGCGCCTCGGCCTTGGCCTTGGCCGCACCGTGGTAACGCAACACGATAAAGCGCAAGGGTTCGTCAGAGCCCTGGGCGACAGCCATGAACGAGCCCATCGCCAGCTTGGCCACCTGTTTGGGGCCCAGCACCTCGCACTTGATGCTGGGCAGTTTGGCCAACGCCCGTGCCGCTCCCGCCAACAGCGTGGGCGTGGCATGGTTGGCCGGTCGGTTGGCCCATTCCTTGGCGAACTCGATCCCGGTCACAGCGGCCACCGCGCGGTTAAACGCGGGTTTGAGCTTGGCTGAATCCGATACACCCACCAGCACGCGCCCAATCGCCCTGCCCTCGGCTTTGGTCTTGGTCGTGGTGAACACATAGCTGGCTTCGGCCACCGCCAGCACGGCGGCGCGGACTGCGTCTGGCTGGGGCAAGTCGGCCCAACAAAGTGCCAGCGTCTTGACCCGGGCCGATTTGACTGCCGTCACCGCAGCAATAACGGCCTGGGACACCTCTTTGGCCGATCCGGCGCCGACACTGGCCAGTACCAGGCGGGCACAGGCCAGCCCGGGCGGGCGGTACAACGACAACGGTTTGCCCGGTTTGGTCTCCAGGTCGCCAGCCTTCAAGGCCTGCGCCACCAGTACGGACAAAGCTTCCTTGCCCGGCTTGAAAGACGAGTTGAACAGCACTATCAGGGCATCGCATTTTTCGTTGGCAGCGCCGTTCAGGTCAAAGGTTTTGATTTCAAAGTTCATAATTCAGCTTTTCCTTTTATTTGATGTTATTCCATTCCTCCATTCGCCAGGAACTGGCGCGCAGTTTTAGCGCTACGCTGATCGTGCTGGCGACGGTTGTGATGACCATGATGCTGATACGCACGCTTGGGCAGGCTTCGCGTGGCAGTCTCAATCCGTCGGACGTGATGCTGGCCATGGGCTACACCGTGCTCGCCTACATGCCAACCATTTTGACGATGAGCCTGTTCATCTCCATCGTCGCGACATTGTCACGCATGTACCGCGACAGCGAGATGGTGATCTGGTTTGGCAGCGGGCGCGGCCTGTCCGCCTGGCTCGGCCCCCTGCTCCGGTTTGCCTGGCCCATATGGCTGATGGTGGCGGCACTGGCTCTGCTGGTGTTGCCCTGGTCCAACCAGCAAATTGTTACCTTGAAGGATCAATACGCCAAGCGCGGTGATCTTGAACGCATTGAACCCGGCCAGTTTCAGGAGTCGGCCAGTGGGAGACGGGTATTTTTTGTGGAAAAAGACAGCAGCGGCCAGCAGTCTGGCAACAATGTTTTTATTGCCACCAACGAAGACGGGAAGGAGACTATCACCTCCGCCCGCAGCGGTCGCGTGCAAAGCGTGGGAGCGGACCAGTTCTTGATGCTTGGCAAGGGGCAACGATTGGAGAGCGTGCTTGGCAAGACGGATCTGAAACTCAGCGAGTTTGAGGAATACGGCATCAAGGTGGGCGTGGACTTGCTCGACGCCACTAGTCATATGCCAGCCAAAGCCCGCCCGACCCTGGAATTGCTGGAGAACCAGACCCTGCCAAACCAGGCTGAATTGTCATGGCGCATTGGCTTGATTCTGGCCTCCCTCAATTTTGTGCTCATCAGCATTGTTGTTTCAAACGTCAATCCACGGGTCGGACGCAGTACCAACCTGGTTTTTGCCCTGTTTGCTTTCGTCGTTTACTACAACCTGCTCAATCTGGGTCAGAGCTGGATTGCCACTGGCCGGGTCGCTCTGGGTGGTTTTTTGCTGGCCTTGCATGGCGGCGCCCTGGTGCTGAGCGTACTCTGGCTGGCCAAGGGGCACAACAACTGGCACTGGCGCAGTTTGGTCGCCTCACTTTTGCGGAAGTCGTCCACTTGAAAACCATCAGGCGCCTGATTTACGGCGAGGTGCTGTCGGCGGTGGCGTTTGTCACCCTGGGCTTTCTCTCGCTGTTTTTCTTTTTTGACTTGGTGGACGAAATCCAGTCGCTCGGACGCCATGCGGCAGCCGGCTACCGGCTGGTCCACGCCCTGACCTTTGTGGCGCTGATGATTCCCAGCCATCTCTACGAGCTGCTGCCCATCACGGTTCTGATTGGCACCATTTTTGTGATGGCGCGTTTCGCGCAAAGCTCGGAATACACCATTTTGCGAACCAGCGGGCTGGGCCCGTGGCGCGCCCTGAGAACCCTGCTGGTGCTGGGTTTGGGTTTTGTGCTGTTGACGTTTGCCGTCGGCGATTACGTCGCTCCGGTGGCCGACCGCACCGCGCAACTGCTCAAGGCCCGCTTCAAGGGCAGCATCACGGTCGGTCAGACCGGCGCCTGGCTGAAGGAGCGCCAGCGCTATGCGCAGTACGCAGTCAACGTCAGCGCGCTCGAGACTGATGGCAGCATGCGCGGCGTGCGCGTTTTCGAATTCGATAACCAGGGCTTTCTAGTGTCCATGGCACAGGCGCAAACCGCACGTTTCGGGGAAGATGATGCCTGGCATCTGAGCGGCGTGAACCGCACCGAGTTCCCGGCCCGTGAGCTGGATACGGCGCGCATAGAGCGCACGCACCTGGAGCGTTTTCGCTGGCCCAACCAGATCAGCGCGGAGATGGTATCGGCCGCGCTGCTCAAGCCCGAGCGCATGAGCACGATTGACCTGTTTCAGTACATCCAGCACCTGAAAGCCAATGCGCAAACCGCTCAGCGCTATGAAATTGAATTCTGGCGCAAGGTTTTTTACCCCTTGAGTTGCCTGGTCATGGTGGTGCTGGCCCTGCCCTTTGCCTACCTGCACTTCCGCTCCGGCGGCATTGCCACCTATGTGTTCGGCGGCGTCATGGCCGGTATCAGCTTCTTCCTGTTGAATAACGTTTTTGGCTATATCGGCAACCTGCAAAGCTGGCAGCCCTGGCTGACCGCCGCGCTGCCGGGCATGATTTATTCATTGCTTTCCCTGACGGCGTTTGGCTGGCTGGTGCTCAGACGTTGACGTCATGGTTAAAGATAGCGAGGTGTTGATGCCCTCAGATACGACCCGCGGCACGATCCTGTTTGGCCATGGCTCGCGCGACCCCTTGTGGCGACAGCCGATTGAGGCGGTGGCCAGCCATATCCAGCAACTGGCCCCGGCGGTTCATGTGCGCTGCGCCTATCTGGAGCTCACGCCGCCCGACCTGCCCAGCAGCGCCACCGAATTGGTGAGCCTGGGCGTCACATCGATCACCATCGTGCCAATGTTTCTGGGGGTGGGTCGCCATGCGCGGAACGACTTGCCGGTGTTGCTGGCCGCGCTGCAGGTCAGCCATCCGCAGATTGCGTTCGATCTGAGACCGGCCATCGGTGAAGAACCAGAAATGATTCAACTCATGGCCAGAATTGCCCTGTCCTGAAGAACCTATAGATGCATGAGGCATAATAAATTTCATTGCTAGTTGAAATTTGATATGAACTTACATCAATTCCGCTTTGTTCAAGAAGCTGTCCGGCGCAATCTCAATTTGACCGAAGCGGCCAAGGCGCTGCACACCTCGCAACCGGGGGTCTCCAAAGCCATCATCGAGCTCGAAGAAGAGCTGGGCATCGAGATTTTCGCCCGCCATGGCAAACGCCTCAAGCGCATTACCGAGCCCGGTCAGCTTGTCCTCAAAAGCATCGAGCTGATCATGCGCGAGATCGGCAACCTCAAACGCATCGGGGAGCAATACAGTGCCGAAGACAGCGGCACGCTCTCCATCGCCACCACCCACACGCAGGCCCGTTATGTGTTGCCGGAACCGGTGGCCAAGCTGCGCCACGCCTATCCCAAGGTCAACGTCAGCCTGCACCAGGGCTCGCCGGAGCAGGTTGCCAGAATGCTGATGGAGGAAGTGGCCGAGATTGGCATTGCCACCGAATCGCTGGCGGGCTATGCGGAACTGGTGACCTTGCCGTGCTATGAGTGGCAGCATGTGCTGGTGCTGCCGGTGGACCATCCCTTGAGCCTGAAGGATCACCTGACGCTGGAAGACATCGCCCACGAGCCCCTGATTACCTACCATCCGGCCTACACCGGCCGCACCAAGATCGACCAGGCGTTTGCCACGCGCAAACTGGAGCCGCGCATTGCGCTCGAAGCGATTGATTCGGACGTGATCAAGACTTATGTGCGGCTCGGTCTGGGTGTGGGCATCGCCGCCGAAATGGCGGTGCGCGACGTGCTGGCAGAGGGCGGAAAGAGCGACCTGGTGGTGCGCCCAGCCGGACACTTGTTTGGCCAGAATGTGACCCGGGTCGCGTTCAAACGCGGTGCCTATCTGCGCAATTTTGTTTACAAATTTGCCGAACTGTTGAGCGACCGACTGGGCCGCCATCTGGTGGCCCGCGCCATGCTGGGCCAGGTTGACGACTATGAGTTGTGAAAGCCACGCTGTCCCCCACTGATTAAATCCCATGAGCACCGCACCAACCCCGACTCTTCAAAGCAAACTGCCCAAGGTCGGCACCACCATCTTCACCGTCATGTCGACGCTGGCGGCAGAAAAAAATGCCGTCAACCTGGGGCAGGGCTTTCCCGACTTCAACTGCGACCCCAAGCTGGTCGACGTGGTGACTGGCGCCATGCAGCAAGGCCTGAACCAGTACCCGCCCATGACCGGCGTGCCGGTGTTGCGCGACGCCATTGCGGCCAAGATCATGGCCCTGCATGGCCGGGACTACAACGCTGCCAGCGAGATCACCATCACCGCCGGCGCCACCCAGGCCATCATCACCGCCATTCTGGCCATCGTCCACGCCGGCGATGAAGTGATCGTGCTGGAGCCGTGTTACGACAGCTACGTGCCCAACATAGAACTGGCCGGCGGCGTGCCGGTGCGGGTGCCACTGACACCCGGGAGCTTCCGCCCCGACTTCGACAAAATTGCTGCCGCCATCAGCGCCAGGACTCGGGCCATCATCACAAACACGCCGCACAACCCGAGCGGCACCGTGTGGACACGGGAGGACATGCTGCGCCTGCAGGAAATTCTGGCCCCCACCAAGGTCTTGCTGATCAGCGACGAAGTCTATGAACACATGGTGTTTGACGGCCAGCAGCACCAAAGTGCGGCACGCTGGCCCGGCCTGGCGGCGCGCGCTTTCATCGTGTCGAGCTTTGGCAAAACCTACCACGTGACCGGCTGGAAGGTGGGCTACGTGGCGGCGCCGGCGGCCTTGAGCAGCGAGTTTCGCAAGGTGCACCAGTTCAACGTGTTCACCGTCAACACCCCGATGCAATACGGCCTGGCGGCCTACATGGCCGACCCCAAGCCGTATCTGGAACTGCCCGCCTTTTACCAGCGCAAACGCGACCTGTTCCGGGCCGGGCTTGAGCGCACCCGCTTCAAGCTGCTGCCCAGCGAGGGCACCTACTTTCAGTGCGTGGATATCTCGGAAGTGAGCGAACTGGGCGAGACCGAGTTCTGCCAATGGCTGACCTCGGAGATGGGCGTGGCGGCTATTCCGCTGTCAGCCTTCTACGGCAACGGCTTCGATCAGCGCGTGGTGCGCTTCTGCTTTGCCAAAAAGGACGAAACCCTGAATGCGGCGCTGCAGCGTCTGCAGTCGCTCTAGACTGAATGGGAGGCAACCATGTCACTAGAGCTATGGCCCCCACGCTTGTCACTTCGTGTACTGCGCTGCCCCCCGAGGGGGCTCGCCTTGCTTGGGGCGGCCCAGCGCGGCGGCGTCAATAAGCTGGCCCTGTTGGCTGTCTTGCTCTTGGCCAGCATGGCCTCGGTCCTGGCCCAGAGCGTGCGCCCGCAGGTGGTGGCCTCCGGCTTGCAAAACCCGTGGGCGGTGGCTTTTCTGCCCGAGGGCCGTTTTCTGGTGACCGAGCGGCCGGGGCGCATGCGGGTGATCGAGGCCGATGGCCAAGTGGGGGCGCCACTGCACGGCTTGCCGACCGTCGCCGCCGGTGGCCAAGGCGGTTTGCTCGACCTGCTGCTTGACGCCGACTTTGCCCGCAACCGCACGCTCTATTTCTGCTTCTCCGAGCCCGGCCAGACCGGCAACAGCACGGCATTGGCGCG
>JAKFXU010000018.1 GCA_021731215.1 Rhodoferax sp. | reverse complement strand
GACGAAAAACTGGTGGCAGCGCTGACCTCCGCCGTTTCCACCCTGAAGATGGGCATGCAAGACGAAGACGGGGTCGAACTGGGCCCGCTGATTTCGGACCGCCAGCGCAACCGGGTGGCGAGTTTTGTCGAGCGTGCCCAGATGGCCGGCCACATGGAAGTCACCACCGGTGGCAAGCTGCGCCCGGGCCCGGGCTTCTTCTACGAGCCGACCGTGATTGCCGGGGCGCGCCAGGACGATGAAATCGTGCAGCGCGAAGTCTTCGGGCCGGTCGTTTCGGTCACCCGCTTTACCGATGCCGAACAAGTGGTGGGCTGGGCCAACGACTCCGAATATGGCCTGGCTTCGAGCGTCTGGACCCAGGACGTAGGCCGCGCCATGCGCGTGGCCAAGCAGTTGCAATATGGCTGCACCTGGATCAACACCCACTTCATGCTGGTCAATGAAATGCCCCATGGCGGCATGAAGTCATCAGGCTACGGCAAGGACATGTCGATGTATGCGCTGGAGGACTACACGGTGGCGCGCCACGTGATGGTCAAGCTTTAAACACTGCGCTGACGATCAAGGAAGGCAAAGACGGCCGGATCGTCGCAAAAGGCCACGTTGAATCGGAGCCAGGCGCTGGCGTGCAGCTCCGGACTGAACAGATGGCCGGGCCCGAGCAGAATATCCTGCTCGACCGCCTTGTAGGCCAATTCGGCGGCATTGGGCAGGTCCGGGTGCCGGGCCCACAGAAAGATGCCGGCCTTGGGTTCCGAAAAAATCTCGAATCCGATCGCCAGCAGGCGCGCGGCCGCCGCTTCATGCGCTTTGGCCAGACGTTCGCGCAGGCCTTTGATGTGCTTGCGCCAGCGCCCGTCGATCAGGGCGCCATAGGCCAGACGCTCGCTGAACTCGGAAGAAGTCAGGCCCGAGATCATCTTGAGCTGGGCCAGGTCTTCCAACAAATCAGGACTGGCCGCCAAGTAGCCAACCCGGATGTTGGGCGAGATGGTCTTGGAAAAACTGCTGATGTAAATCACCCGGCGCAACTGGTCCAGGCTGGCCAGCGAGGGTCTCGGCTCCGGGTCCAAGTCGGCGTAGATGTCGTTTTCCACCACCAGGAAATCATGCTTGTCGGCCAACTGCATGACCCGGTGCAAATGCGCCAACTGGGCCACCGACCCGGTCGGGCTTTGCAGCCGGGGCTGGGTGAAAAAGACCTTGGGTTGATGCTCGATCACCAATCGTTCCAGCGCCGCCAGGTCATAGCCCGACGCGGTGCGTGGCACCCCGATCAGGCGCGCCCCCAGAAAGCGCAGTGAGAACAGCAAATTGGGGTAGCCGGGGTCGTCCACCAGCACGGCATCGCCGGGACGCACCAGACGGCGCGCCACCAGGTCCATCGCCTGACTGGAGCCGTGGGTGAGCAGCACCTGCTCCGAGGTCACCGCAATTTCCTGCTCGGCCAGCAGATCGCGCACCAGTTGGCGCAGCGGCGGATAGCCCTTGGGCTCGCCATAGCCGCCCAAGTCCACATTGTCCGCCGCCAGCGTGCGCAAGCTGCGGCGCACCCCCTCCTGGAACAGCCAGTCACTGGGCAGCCAGCCGCAGCCGGGCTTCATGCGCAGGGCCCGGTTCTCGAAAATACGGCGCAGATACCACATCGAGTCAAAGCTGAAATTGGGTCCGTGGCCCGGCACCTCGTTGGCCGACAAGGGTCGGTGCTTGACAAAAAAACCAGAATGCGGGCGCGAGGCAAAGTAGCCCTGCGCCACCAGCCGGTCATAGGCATCGACCACAGTAAAAACACTCACCTCATGGGCATGGGCAAACTGCCGGATCGACGGCGCCTTGGAGCCCGCGCGCAGCGAGCCGTCCTGAATGAGGACACGAAATCCCTCCACGATCTGCACCACCAGGGGTGTCGGGCTCTGCGGATTGATTGAAAACATGGGACGACCTAAGGGTTTGTATGTAGAGGCGCGATTGACTGCACAGTGCATCCCGAAAAAGAGGCTGCCTGTATATGGTAGCGGTCGCCGCTGGGGACTACATTCAGGCCAGCTTACCAACCGACTCAACGCTATTCTGGAGTGATATGCAACGCGAATCCAACTTGAGCAACGCTGCTTTGATGGCCCGGCGCCAGGCCGCGATTCCCCGCGGCGTGGGCCACAGCCACCCCGTTTTCATCGCGCGCGGTGAAAACGCCGAAGTCTGGGACGTGGAGGGCAAGCGCTACATCGACTTCGCCGGCGGCATTGCCGTGCTCAATACCGGCCACCGCCACCCCGCCATCGTGGCCGCCGTCAAAGCCCAGCTTGAGCTTTACACCCACACCTGCTTTCAGGTGCTGGCCTATGAGCCCTATGTGGAACTGGCCGAGCGCATCAACGCCCTGGCACCCGGCGACTTCGCCAAGAAGACCCTGTTTTTGAGCACCGGCGCCGAGGCGGTGGAAAACGCCGTCAAGATTGCCCGCGCCTACACCAAGCGCACCGCCGTCATTGCGTTTACCAGCGGCTACCATGGACGCACCCTGCTGACGCTGGGCCTGACCGGCAAGGTCGCCCCCTACAAAACCGGCTTCGGACCGTTTCCGGCCGAAATTTTTCATGCCCAGTTTCCCGATGTACTGCACGGTGTCAGCATCGATGACGCCATCGCTTCCGTCGAATCCATCTTCAAGAACGACGTGGAAGCCAGCCGCGTGGCGGCCATCATTATTGAACCGGTGCAGGGCGAAGGCGGCTTCAACATCGCACCGCCCCCATTTCTGCAACGCCTGCGCGAGCTGTGCGACCAGCATGGCATCTTGCTGATTGCCGACGAAATCCAGACCGGCGCCGGCCGCACCGGCACCTGGTTTGCGATCGAACAAAGCGGCGTGGAACCCGACCTGATCACCATGGCCAAATCGATGGCGGGCGGCTTCCCGATCTCGGCGGTGGTAGGACGCGCCGAGGTGATGGATGCGCCAGCGCCGGGCGGCCTGGGCGGCACCTATGCGGGTAGCCCGCTGTCATGTGCGGCGGCGCTAGCGGTGCTTGACGTGTTTCAAAAAGAAAACCTGCTGCAGCGCAGCCGCGAGTTGGGCGAACGCTTGACGGCCAGCCTGCAAGGCATGGCCGGCAAAAACAAGTGCATTGCCGATGTGCGCGGCCTGGGCGCCATGGTGGCGATCGAGCTGTGCAAGGGTGGCGACCTGAAACAACCCGATGCCGAGTTGGCCAAACGCGTGGTCGCAGAAGCCACACAACGCGGGCTCATTTTGCTGTCGTGCGGCACCAATGGCAACGTGATCCGCATCCTGGTGCCGCTGACTGCCAGTGACGCCATCGTTGACGAAGGCCTGGCCATCATCGACGCGGCCCTGACAGCAGTCCAGGCGGGTTGATTTATCACATGTCGTCCAAAGAACTGGTCAAGTTTGCGGGAGTTCAAAAAACCTACGATGGCAACACCCTCGTGGTGCGCGACCTCAACCTCGATATTCAAAGCGGGGAGTTTCTCTCATTGCTGGGGCCCTCGGGCTCCGGCAAGACCACCACCCTCATGATGCTGGCCGGCTTCGAGTCACCCACCGCAGGCGAGATTTTTCTGGCGGGCCGGCCGATCACCAAAACGCCGCCGCACAAGCGCAACTTTGGCATGGTGTTCCAGAATTACGCCCTGTTCCCGCACATGAGCGTGGCCGACAACGTGGCCTACCCTTTGCGCGTGCGCAAACTGGGCAAGTCCGAGCGCGAGGCCAAGGTCAAGCGCGCGCTGGGCATGGTGCAGATGGGGGGCATGGGCGCACGCTATCCCGGCCAGCTCTCGGGCGGCCAGCAGCAGCGCGTGGCGCTGGCGCGCGCCTTGGTGTTCGACCCGCAACTGGTCCTGATGGACGAACCGCTGGGCGCGCTCGACAAGCAACTGCGCGAGCACATGCAAATCGAGCTCAAGGCCCTGCACCGCCAGCTCGGCCTGACCTTTGTCTACGTCACGCACGACCAGTCGGAGGCGCTGACCATGTCCGACCGCGTCGCCGTGTTCCACGACGGCGCGATCCAGCAAATCGACGCCGTCACCCGGCTCTACGAAACCCCGGCCAACCGTTTTGTGGCGGGTTTTGTGGGCGATAACACCGTCGTTGACGGCACGGTGTTCGCCGTGAACGGCAGCCAGTGCGAGCTGCGGCTGGCCTGCGGCAGCGCGCTGAGCGGCCTCAATGTCAATGCCGCCAGCAACAGCAACGCGGTGCAGGCCTGCATCCGGCCGGAACGCATTGGGGTGCACCTGGGCGACGCCAAGCCCGCTGACAACAGCCTGCCGGCCATGGTGGGCGACGTCATTTACTTTGGCGACCACCTGCGGCTGCGCTGCACGCTCAAAGGTCAGCTTGACGCCACCGTCAAAATTCCTCTTTCCAGCAATGCCATCCCCCAGCCCGGCCAGACCGTCTGGCTGCATTTGCCGCCCGAGCACCTGCGGATCTATCTCTGATCCGTTTGCAAACCTTGATCCCTTGCTTCATTACCCATCCAAAAGGAGACTCCGTCGATGAAACTCAAACCTATCGTGGCAGCCGTTGCGGTCGCTGCCTCATTCGCCAGCCAGGCCCAGACCCAGATCACGGTCGTGAACTTTGGTGGCGCCAACGGCAATGCCCAGAAAAAGGCTTACTTCGAGCCCTTTGAGAAAAGCACCGGCAACAAGGTCGTCGGCGTCGAATACAACGGCGAGCAGGCCAAGATCAAGGCCATGGTCGAAACCAAAAAAGTCACCTGGGACGTGGTCGAGGTCGAATCGCCCGACGTGACGCGCGGCTGCGATGAAGGCCTGTTTGAAAAACTCGACTACAGCAAGATCGGCAACAAGGCCGACTTCACCCCGGCAGCGCTGCACGAGTGCGGCATTGGCACTTTTGTCTGGTCCACCGTGATGGCCTATAACGCCGACAAGCTAAAGACCGCCCCCAGCACCTGGGCCGACTTCTGGGACATCAAGAAATTCCCCGGCAAGCGCGCCATGCGCAAGGGCGCGCGCTACAACGTGGAGTTCGCCCTGATGGCCGACGGCGTGGCGGTGCAGGATGTCTACAAGGTGCTGGCGACCAAGGATGGCGCCGAGCGCGCCTTCAAGAAGCTGACCGAACTCAAGGCCAACATCCAGTGGTGGGAAGCCGGTGCCCAGCCGCCCCAGTTCCTGGTGGCCGGCGACGTGGTCATGACCACCGCCTACAACGGCCGCATCGATGCGGCGCAGCGCGAGGGCAAGAACCTGCAGATCACCTGGACCGGGGGCATCTACGACCTCGATTTCTGGGTAATCCCCAAAGGTTCGCCCAACAAGGAGGCGGCGCTGAAATTCATCGCCACCGCCAGCAGCGCCGAGGCCCAGGCCGAGTACGCCAAGCTGATCTCCTATGGTCCGACCAACACCAAGGCCCTGGCCAAGCTCGACGCCAAGGTGCTGGGCCAGTTGCCCACCTCGGCGGCCAATTCCAAAACCGCGCTGCAATTCAACGTGAGCTTCTGGGCTGACCAGGGCGAGGCGCTCGAAAAGCGTTTCGCCGCCTGGGCTGCTCAGTAAGTCCAGCCAAGAGAGATCGCGATGAACCCGTCCATGCCCGTGCTACCCGGCAGTCTGGCAGGCCAATTGCGGCGCGTTGAACGCCGCAGACGGGCTTTCGCGATCGCGCTGACGCTGCCCTTGCTGCTGTTTCTGCTGTTCACCTTTCTGGTGCCGATCGGCGCACTGCTGGTGCGCGCGGTGGAAAACCCGGAAGTCGCCAGCACCCTGGGCCGCACCGTGCAGGCGCTGGCGCACTGGAACCGCAGCAGCGCCCCGCCCGATGCGGCCTACGCGGCCTTGGTCGAAGACCTGGCGGCGATTCAGGAGCAGTCCGATGCCGGTGCGCTGGCGCGCCGGCTCAACAGCGAGGTCAGCGGCGCCCGCTCCTTGATCATGTCGACCTACCGCGCTTTGCCATTGGAAAAGGGCCTGACGCCCGCGCAGTTGCGCGAGCGCCTGCTGGCCTTGGACCCGCGCTGGGGCGAACTGAGCTATTGGCAGGCGATCGCCAAAAACGGCTCGCGCTGGACCCCCGACTACCTGCTGGCTTCGCTGGACCTGCAGCGCGATGTGCAGGGCAACATTGTCAAAGTGGACGCCGACAGCGCCGCCTTCGCAAAAATACTGCTGCGCACCTTCCAGATCAGCGCCATCGTCACCCTGTGCTGCCTGTTGCTGGGCTACCCGCTGGCTTACTGGCTGTCCACCCTGTCGGCGCGCAAGGCCAATATGTTGATGATTCTGGTGCTGGTGCCGTTCTGGACCTCGATTCTGGTGCGGGTCGCGGCCTGGATCGTGCTGCTGCAGTCCAATGGCCTGGTCAATCGCTCCCTGATGGGGCTGGGGCTGACCGATGAGCCGCTGCCACTGCTGTTCAACCGGCTGGGCGTCATCATCGCCATGGTGCACATCCTGCTGCCCTTCATGATTTTGCCGCTCTACAGCGTGATGAAATCGGTGCCCAATACCTACCTGCGCGCCGCCGTGTCTTTGGGCAGCTCGCCGCTGGCCGCGTTTTTCCGGGTCTATGTGCCGCAAACCTGGCCCGGCGTCGGCGCCGGCGGCCTGCTGGTATTCATCCTCAGCATTGGCTATTACGTGACGCCCGCGCTGCTGGGCGGCGCCGACGACCAGATGCTGAGCTACTACATCGCCCAGTACACCA
>JAKFXU010000447.1 GCA_021731215.1 Rhodoferax sp. | reverse complement strand
AGTCCATTCTCAAAGCCGCGCAACGCCACGGCGTGGACATTCCCCATCTGTGCTTTAGCGATGGCCTGCGCGCCGATGGCAATTGCCGCGCCTGTGTGGTCGAGATTGACGGCGAGCGCAGCCTGGCACCCAGTTGCTGCCGCAGTGTCACTGCCGGCATGGTGGTGCAAGCCCAAAGCGAGCGCGCGCGCAAGAGTCAGCAGATGGTGCTGGAGCTGCTGCTGTCCGACATGCCCGAGGTGGGTTACAAGTGGAATGACGGAGGTGTGACGTCTGGCGCTGCTGCGCTGGAGGATGCGCCGGGTTCCTCAGACGCAAGCTCAACATCGTCACCCGGCGCATCCCCCTTCACAGCCGGTTCTGTGGATTCCACCGCCATCGGGCAGCATGGGGAACTCAGTGCTTGGGCTGCGCGCATGGGCGTCAGCGTACGCCCCGCGTTGCGCGCGCTGCGCCGCACGCCGCCCCCGGCGGATCTGTCGCACCCGGCCATGGCGGTCAACCTGGATGCCTGCATCCAGTGCAATCTGTGCCTGCGCGCCTGCCGCGAGGAGCAGGTCAACGACGTGATTGGCTACGCCCGGCGCGGCGCGCACAGCGCCATCGTGTTTGACCTGGACGATGCCATGGGGGACAGCAGCTGCGTCGCCTGCGGCGAATGTGTGCAGGCCTGCCCGACCGGCGCGCTGATGCCTAAAACCCAGATCGGCTCGCAGGCCGTGGACCGACGCGTCGACTCAGTCTGCCCGTTCTGCGGCGTCGGCTGCCTGCTGACTTACAACGTCAAGGACAAGCAAATCGTGAGTGTGCAGGGGCGTGATGGCCCGGCCAACCACAAGCGCCTGTGCGTCAAGGGCCGCTTTGGCCTGGACTACGCGCACAGCCCGCAGCGCCTGAGCGTGCCGCTGATTCGAAAGACCGGTGTGCCCAAGGACCCGGCGCTGTTACAGCAGCTCAACCGCGATTCGGCGGACTGGTCGGCCGTGTTCCGCGAAGCGAGCTGGGACGAGGCGCTGGCGCTGGCGGCCGGAACGCTCAAGGGCTTGCGCGATCGCCACGGCAACAAAGCCCTGGCCGGTTTCGGCTCGGCCAAAGGCAGCAACGAAGAGGCCTACCTGTTCCAGAAACTGGTGCGCACCGGCTTTGGCTCCAACAACGTGGACCACTGCACCCGCCTGTGCCATGCCTCCAGCGTGGCGGCCCTGCTGGAAGGCGTGGGCTCGGCGGCGGTGAGCAACCAGGTCAACGATGTGGCGCAGTCGGAGCTGATTTTTGTGATCGGCTCCAACCCCAGCGCCAACCATCCGGTGGCCGCCACCTGGATCAAGAATGCGGCCAAGCGCGGCGCCAAAATTGTGCTGGCCGACCCGCGCGTGACCGACCTTGGCAAGCACGCCTGGCGCACCCTGCAGTTCAAGGCCGACACCGATGTCGCCATGCTCAATGCGCTGATTCACACCGTGATCGACGAGGGCCTGGCCGATCAAGCGTTCATTCGCAGCCGGGTCAGCAACTTCGAGGCCTTGCGGGAAAACGTCAAGGGCTACAGCCCGGAGGCGATGGCGCCGATCTGCGGCATTGCGCCGGCCACGCTGCGCGAAGTGGCGCGTGCCTTTGCCAAGGCCAAAGGCGCGATGATTTTATGGGGCATGGGCGTCAGCCAGCATGTGCACGGCACCGACAACGCGCGCTGCCTGATTGCACTGGCTGCGGTCACCGGCCAGCTTGGCAAGCCCGGCGCGGGCCTGCACCCGCTGCGCGGCCAGAACAATGTGCAGGGCGCCAGCGATGCCGGCTTGATTCCCATGATGTTTCCCAATTACCAGCACGTGACGGACCCCGCCGCGCATCAATGGTTCGAGGAGTTTTGGGGCATGCGCTCGTCGCCGGGCCGCCCCAAGACGAGCGACACCCCCTCGGGGGGCAGCGCAGCACATGCAATGGCAAGCGTGGGGGCGCCTACTTCGCTCGATGACCAGCCCGGCTACACCGTGGTGGAAATCATGCACAAGGCGCTCAGCGACGACAGCGATCCGCACAAAGTGCGCGGCATGTACATCATGGGCGAGAACCCGGCCATGAGCGACCCCGATCTGAACCACGCCCGCCATGCGCTGGCGAGTCTGGCGCATCTGGTGGTGCAGGATATTTTCATGACGGAAACCGCCTGGCTGGCCGATGTGGTGCTGCCGGCCAGCGCCTGGCCGGAGAAAACCGGCAGCGTCAGCAACACCGACCGCATGGTGCAACTGGGCCGCCAGGCGATCGACCCGCCGGGCCAGGCCAAGCCCGATTTGTGGATCATCCAGCAAATCGCCAAGCGCCTCGATTTGTCCTGGGATTACCCGGGCGAACACGGTGGCGTGGCGGCGGTCTATGAAGAAATGCGCCAGGCCCTGCATGCGACCATCGCGGGCATCACCTGGGAGCGGCTGCAGCGTGAATCGAGCGTGACCTACCCCTGCCTGAGTGTCGATGATCCCGGGGCTGCGACCGTTTTCATGGAGCGCTTTGCCACCGAGGACGGCCGCCTGCACCTGGTGCCCGCCGAGCTCATTGCCGCCAACGAGCGCCCGGATGCCGAGTTTGCGTGGGTGCTGATCACCGGGCGCCAGCTGGAGCACTGGCACACCGGCAGCATGACGCGCCGCGCCAGGGTGCTCGACGCGCTCGAGCCGATCGCCACGGCGTCGCTGTGCGGCGCCGACCTGGTGGCGCTGGGCTTGGTGCCGGGCGACGTCATCACGGTGCAGTCGCGCCGGGGGCGGGTGGTGATTCATGTGCGCCGCGACGACGGCACGCCGCGGGGCGCGGTGTTCATTCCGTTTGCCTACCATGAAGCCGCGGCCAATTTGATGACCAACGCCGCCCTCGATCCGTTCGGAAAAATTCCGGAATTCAAGTACTGTGCGGTCGCCATCCGCAAAGGAGGGGAGCCGGCGCAGGACGTCGGGTATGTCCCGCAAGTAGTCGCATAGGCTGCAGATTCGCTCCAAGTCCCTGATTTGCCACACTTTGGTGCGGTGTATCCGTTTTGGAGGGCGAAGGTCTTGATGCCAGGCAACACAATCCGCACAATCGACCTACCCGAGTACGAGATGCACGGCAATAGGGCGTACAACATGGCGCGGTTATTGCTTTGTGTCTGTCGACTTTCTTAATTTTTACTGGAACATTGATCCTAGAAACCGCAGTTGACCGCTTCGTTTCGCATGGCACACCGCATGAACGCTCACTTTTGTGCTCACGAACAAGTTCACCTTTTGGGTGACAGCGCTACGTACCCGATTGAGCCGCCCTTGGGCGCTCTGGCGGCGTTGCTCCGCCTTGCGGGCAGTAGCCCGCCGCGTTGTCACGCCTTGCCAGAACACCCCATGACGACCCACTCGGGCACGTCCAACTGCGGTTTCTAGGTTGATATGAAAAAATTCAAACTGGCTTTGGTTTCCATCGCCGCCGCCGCCCTGTTGCTGCCCGCCGCCGCGCAGGCGCAGTTGTCGTTCAACATTGGCGCCGTGTCGCTCTACAAGAGCAATGGCGTTGACCAGAATTGGACCGAGGGCAAGAATAGCAAGAACTTCAGCCCGGCCCTGCAGGGCGGTGTCGACTATGAGTTTGGCAACGGCTTCTATGTTGGCAACTGGAACTCCACCGGCAAGTTCGACGCGGCGAATCTGGAAATTGACCTGTATGGCGGCTACCGCGGTGAGTTCACCAAGGGCCTGGGCTATGACGTCGGCTTCGCGCGCTACATCTATCCAAGCCAGGCCAGTTGGAATGGCAATGAGTTCTACTTCAGTCTGTCTTATGCTGCCTTTTCGGCCAAGATCACGCGCGGCGTCCGGGGCTCGATCGATGAATATTCGCATTTGAGCTTTGGCTATAGCCAGCCCCTCACCGACAAGCTGACTTTCAAGGCCGGCGTGGGCTTGCGTAACGACCAGGCGGGCAATTTTGACGACTACAGCATCGGCCTGGGTTACGACCTGGGCAATGCCCTGTCCCTGTCGGGCAGCTTCTCTGGCGCCACCAAGAAAAACGAAGATGACATGAATCGGCGCGACAACCGCCTGGTGCTGGGCATCAGCAAGTCGTTCTGATCTTCAGGGCCTGGATGGGCACCGATCTAGTGCCAATGGTTCAAGATCATTGAAATTAAAAACCCCCGGTGGCAGCATCGGGGTTTTTTGTTTTCGTGCGCAACGCACCTGATGGAAACCCCTGTATCGGTGCGGCCCGAGCTCTGTTAGATTGGGACGCTTTGATGATGGCGGTATCCGCTTGGGGAAGGGAATTGAATGCAGAGTACGGGTTTGGCTTCTAGCCTCAGGGTGCATGGGCGTGCGTTTGCGCACATTGCCGCTTTCCATCCCGAGATCACGGCCTTGCGGCGCGATCTGCATGCCCATCCGGAGCTCGGGTTTGAGGAGGTCTACACGGCGGCGCGGGTGCAGCAGGCACTCAAAGTGTGCGGTGTCGATGAAATTCACACCGGCATCGGCAAAACCGGTGTGGTGGCGCTGATCAAAGGCCGGCAAAACACAGCGGGGAAAATGCTGGGCCTGCGTGCTGACATGGATGCGTTGCCGATGACCGAGCACAACGATTTCGCCTGGAAGTCGGCCACTGCCGGCCTGATGCATGGCTGCGGCCATGATGGCCACACCGCCATGCTGGTCGGCGCGGCGCGCTACCTGGCCGAAACGCGCAACTTTGACGGCACGGCGGTGCTGATTTTTCAACCCGGTGAAGAAGGCTACGCCGGTGCCAAGGCGATGATCGAAGACGGCCTGTTTGAGCGCTTTCCGGTGCAGGCGGTGTACGGCATGCACAATTGGCCAAGTATGCGACCCGGCACCATTGGCGTCAATCCGGGGCCGATGATGGCGGCGGCCGACCGCATCACGATCGAGATCACCGGCACCGGCGGCCATGGCGCCCATCCGTATCAAACGGTGGACCCGGTGCTGGTGGCGGCGCACATCATCACGGCGGTGCAAAGCATTGTGTCGCGCAACGTCAAGCCGCTCGACAGTGCTGTCATCAGCCTGTGCGCCATGCGCGCCGGTGAACTTGGCGCCATGAGCGTGATGCCGGGCAGCGCCACCTTGGTGGGCACGGTGCGCACTTTCAGCCCGCTGGTGCAGGCCCTGGTGGAGCGGCGTCTGCATGAGATGTGCACGGCGGTGGCGCTGGGCTTTGGCGCCACTGCCACGGTGCACTACGAGCGCATGTACCCGGCCACCGTCAATAGCGCGCCAGAGGCGCGCTTTGCCGCCGAGGTGGCGCAAAGCCTGGTCGGGCGTGAGCGCGTGGTGCGCGACCTGGAGCCCAGCATGGGCGCGGAAGATTTCTCCTTCATGCTGCAGCTCAAGCCCGGCGCCTATCTGCGCATCGGCCAAGGCGAAGAAAACGGGCTTGGCAGTTGCTTTCTGCACAACAGCCGCTACGACTTCAACGACGCGATTCTGCCCTTGGGCGCGGCTTTGCATGCCAGTTTGGTAGAGCAAGCCATGGCGCTGCCAGCGATTTGATTTTTGTGTTTTTTCAACCGGAGACTGCCATGAAATTTCGAAGAAATCTGAGCGCAACCCTTGTCGTCTGTGCGCTGAGCGCCACCAGTGCTGCTGTATCGGCGCAAACCCTGCGCGTTGCCAACCAGGGCGACGCGACCTCGATGGACCCGCATTCACTCAATGAATCGATGCAGTTGAGCCTGACCGGCAATGTGTACGAGCCGCTGGTGGGACGCAACAAGGACCTGAGCCTGGCGCCCGCGCTGGCCACCCGCTGGAGTCAGCCCAGCCCCACGGTGTGGCGCTTTGAATTGCGCAAGGGGGTGCAGTTTCACGATGGCGCACCGTTCACGGCGGACGACGTGATCTTCAGTTTTCAGCGGGCTTCGGGCGAGGGCTCCGACATGAAGAGCTACACCAACGAGATCAAGGAGGTGCGCAAAGTCGACCCATACACCGTGGAGATCGAGACCAAGGCGCCGTTTCCGATCCTGCCCGATGTGATCTCGCTGCTTTACATCATGAACAAGGCGTGGTGCGAGACCAACCAGGCCAGCAAGCCGGTCGATCGGCGCAAAGGCATTGAGAACGCCGCCTCATTCCGCGCCAATGGCACCGGACCCTATCGCCTGCGGGAGCGTCAGCCGAGCGTGAAAACCAGTTTTTCGCGCAATGGCAGCTACTGGGGCAGCATCGAGGGCAACGCCACCGAGGTGGTGTTCACGCCGATCTCCAACGACGCCACGCGCGTGGCCGCCTTGCTGACCGGCGAGATTGACGTGATGGAGCCGGTGCCGGTGCAGGACGTGGCGCGCGTCAATGCCAGCGCCAACGCGCGCGCCGTGACCGGCCCCGAGTTGCGCACCATTTTTCTGGGCATGGACCA
This sequence comes from Rhodoferax sp., assembly GCA_021731215.1. Lineage (GTDB taxonomy): Bacteria > Pseudomonadota > Gammaproteobacteria > Burkholderiales > Burkholderiaceae_C > Rhodoferax. Next base: position 320 of record JAKFXU010000447.1, on the reverse strand, counting down.
AAAGCGCGATGAGCTGCTGTACTCCAGCGTGAAAGGCAAAAATCCGTTCAAGGACAAGCGGGTGCGCCAGGCCTTCTACCAGGCGATTGATATTGACGGCATCAAGCGCGTGGTGATGCGCGGTGCCTCCAACCCGAGCGCGCTGATGGTCGGGCCCGGTATCAACGGCTTTTTCCCCGAGCTTAACAATCGCTTGGCCTTTGACACCGAGGCGGCCAAAAAGTTGATGGCCGACGCCGGTTACGCCGGTGGCTTTGAAGTGACGATGAATTGCCCGAACGACCGCTATGTGAATGACGGTGAGATTTGCCAGGCGGTGG
>JAKFXU010000446.1 GCA_021731215.1 Rhodoferax sp. | reverse complement strand
GAACGCCAGGGTGCTGATGGACCCCAACGCCGGCGGCAAGGTGCAGGCCTTGGTCGCTGGCCGGCTGCAAGCGGGTCCGCGCGGACTGCCTTCTCTGGGGCAGACCGTGCGCAAGGGTGAGCTGCTGGCCTATGTGTTGCCCGCCACGGCGGCGATTGAACGCTCCAACCAGGCGGCGCAACTGGCCGAGCTGGAGGCCAGCCGCAGTCTGGCCGGCAAGCGCCTGGCGCGCTTAAAAGAACTGGCCGATACCGTGCCGCGCAAGGAAATCGAGGCGGCCGAGAGTGAAGTTGCCAGCCTGGGTGCGCGCATTGCGGCGCTGGGGGCCGGGCTGTCCGCGCGTGACGCACTGGTGGCGCCGGTATCGGGTGTCATCGCTTCGGCCAATGCCGTGGCGGGCCAGGTGGTCGACGCGCGCGAGTTGCTGTTCGAGGTGATCGACCCCCTGCGCCTGCGCATTGAAGCCCTGGCCTACGACGCCGCACTGGCGGCGGATGTCGGGGGCGCTTTCCTGGCGGCGGGCGGCAAGAAAGTGCCGCTCATCTTCGTCGGTGCGTCGCGCTCGCTGCGCGAACAGGCGCTGCCGCTGGCCTTTCGCGCTGAAGGTGCAGCGCTGCGCCAACTGGCCGTCGGCCAGCCGGTCGCCGTGGTGCTGCAAAGCCGCCGCCAGGTGGCGGGCGTGCCGGTGCCGGCCGCGTCCTTGATGAAGAACCCGGCCAACCAGACCATCGTGTGGGTCAAGACCGCGCCCGAACGGTTTGAGGCGCGCGTCGTCACGGTCGAGCCGCTCGACGGCGTGACGGTGGCGGTGACTTCCGGCCTGAAGTCCGGCGAGCGCGTGGCGACCCAGGGCGCCACGCTGATCAACCAGGTGCGCTGACATGTTCAAGTGGTTACTCGACAGCAGCCTGGCCAACCGCTTGCTGGTGATCATCGCCAGCCTGGTGCTGATGGCCTATGGCGCTTTCACGCTCACGCAGACACCGGTCGATGTGTTCCCCGACCTCAACAAACCCACCGTCACCGTCATCACGGAAGCCGGTGGCATGGCGGCCGAAGAGGTCGAGCAGCTCATCACCTTCCCGCTGGAAACCGCGATGAACGGGCTGCCCGGCGTGGAGACGGTGCGTTCCGCCTCGAGTGCCGGCTTGTCCTTCATTTACGTGACTTTCAACTGGAACACCGAAATCTTTCGCGCCCGCCAGATGGTGGGCGAGCGCCTGTCCTCGATGGAAGAGGGACTGCCCGAAGGCACGGTGCCGACCATGGGGCCGATCAGCTCGATCATGGGCGAGATCTTGCAAATCGCCATTCCGATCGACACTTTGAAGATTTCACCGATGCAGGTGCGCGAGTACGCCGACTGGGTGCTGCGCCCGCGTCTGCTGGCGATTGCCGGGGTGGCGCAGGTGATTCCCATTGGCGGCGAGGTGCGCCAGTTTCAAGTGCAGCCCAACACCGTGCGCATGGCCGAGCTGGGCATCAGCCACGAGCAGCTCGAAGGCGCGCTCAAGGGCTACGCCAGCAACACCTCGGGGGGTTTCCTGGAACTCAATGGACGCGAATACCTGATCCGCCACCTGGGGCGCAGCTCCAGTCTGGATGACTTGAGGAATCTGGCGCTGACCGCGCGCGACGGCCAAGCCCTGCTGCTGCGCCAGATTGCCGAGGTGACTTTTGCGGCCGCCATCAAGCGCGGCGACGCCGGTTTTGAAGGCAAACCGGCGGTGATTCTGAGCATCCAGAAGCAGCCTGCCGCCGACACCTTGGCCTTGACCCGCGCCATTGAGGCCGCACTGAGCGAGATGCAAAAATCCTTGCCCCCCGGCATGAACCAGCCGATGGTGACGTTCCGCCAGGCCAGCTTCATCGAGGCCTCGATCACCACTTTGCAAGGCAAGCTGATCGGCGCCTCGGTGTTCGTCGCCGTGATCCTGTTCCTCTTCCTCGGCACCCTGCGCCCGACCGTCATCGCCCTGACCGCCATTCCGGTGTCGATCTTCACGACGGCGCTGGTGTTCAAGTATTTTGGAATGTCGATCAACACCATGACGCTGGGCGGTCTGGCCATCGCCATCGGCGCGCTGGTCGACGACGCCGTGGTCGGGGTCGAGAACGTGCTGCGCCGACTCAAGGAAGACCGCGCCCGGCACCCCGAGCACCGCCTGCATCCGATCGAGCTGGTGGCGCGCGCGACCATGGAGGTGCGCTCGGCCATCCTCTACGCCACCGCCATCATCGTGCTGGTGTTCCTGCCCCTGTTTGCCTTGCCCGGCATGGAGGGGCGCCTGTTCGTGCCGCTGGGCATCGCCTTCATCGTCTCGATCCTGGCCTCGCTGGTGGTGTCGGTGACGGTGACGCCGGTGCTCTCGTTCTACCTGCTGCCGCGCATGAAGTCGCTCGATCACGACGACACCCAACTGCTGGCCTGGCTCAAGGCGGGCTACCGCGGCAGCCTGCGGGCGGTGTTGGAGCGGCCCAAAGCGGTGCTGGCGGCGGTCGCGCTGGCGGTACTGGCGGCGGCGGCGGCCGTGCCTTTCTTCCCCAGGACCTTTTTGCCACCGTTCAACGAAGGCACGTTGCTGATCGGCCTGCGCTTGAATCCGGGCGTGACCCTGACCGAGTCTTCGGCCCTGGCGCGCCAGGCCGAGGTGCTGGTCCGGCAGGTACCCGAGGTGACCCACGTCGGGCGGCGCAGCGGCCGGGCCGAACTGGACGAACACGCCGAAGGGGTGCACGTCAGCGAACTCGATATCGGCCTGAAACCGGCGGCCGAACTGACGCGCACCATGGACGCCATTTCGGCCGATATCCGCTCCCGGCTGATCAACCTGCCGGCCTCGATTGCGATCGGCCAGCCGATCTCGCACCGCATCGACCACATGCTCTCGGGCGTGCGCTCGCAGATCGCCATCAAGATTTTCGGCGAGGACCTGGACACCCTGCGCGGACAAGCCGACGCGCTGCGCGCCGAGCTGGCCGGCATTGCCGGCCTGGCCGACCTGGAGATCGAGAAGCAGGTGCTGGCGCCGCAGATCCAGGTGCGCATCGACTACGCGGCGGCGGCGCGCTACGGCGTGCCGGCACCGCGGATTCTGGCGACGCTGCAAAGCCTGGTCGAAGGCGAGAAGATCACGCAGATCGTCGAAGGCGGGCGGCGCTTCGCGCTGGTGGTGCGGCTGCCGGAGTCGGCGCGTTCGGTGGAAGGACTGGGGCGCATCCTGATCGAGACGCCGAACGGACGCATTCCGCTGTCCAAGGTGGCCAGCATCGAGGACGGCGACGGCCCCAATCAGATCAGCCGCGACGACGGCAAGCGCCGCATCGTGCTGTCGGCCAACACGCAGGGCCGCGCGCTGTCGGACGTGATCGAGGACATCCGCCGCGTGGTGGCCCAGAGCAAGCTGCCCGAGGGTTACTTCATCACGCTCGGCGGGCAGTTCCAGGCCCAGGAAGAAGCCTCGCGGCTGATCGGGCTGCTGTCCATCGTCTCGCTGGTGCTGATGTTCGTGGTGCTCTACAGCCGCTACAAGTCGGTCATCTTGTCGGTGCTGATCATGGTCAACATTCCGCTGGCGCTGATCGGCGCCGTGTTCGGGCTGTGGCTTTCGGGGCAGCCGCTGTCGGTGGCGGCCTTGGTCGGCTTCGTCACCCTGGCCGGCATCTCGGTGCGCAACGGCATCCTGATGGTCAGCCACTACATCAACCTGATGCGCTTCGAGGGCGAGAGCTTCGACCACAAGATGATCGTGCGCGGCTCGCTGGAACGCCTCGCCCCCTTGTTGATGACGGCGCTGGTCACCGCCTTCGCGCTGGCGCCGCTGTTGTTCGAGGCCGAACGGCCCGGCACCGAAATCCTGCATCCGGTGGCGGTGGTGATCTTCGCGGGCCTGATCGGCTCGACCCTGCTCGACACCTTTCTGACCCCGGTGATGTTCTGGCTGTTCGGCCGCAAGGACGCCGAAGCCCTGCTCGACGACAAGAACGCCGAGGCTTTCTAAGCTATAAGCTAACAATGGGCGCTTTGATTCTTTATCTCTTCTTTAATCCCCCAAAGGAAACTTCATGAAACTGGTTCAACTCATTGCCGCATTTGTGCTGGCAGCCAGCAGCACCGCATTCGCTACGCAAGACCACAGCCACGATACCAAGCCGCTGCATGGCGGCGTGCTGGTCGTGGTCAAGGATATCGAATATGAACTGGTCGCCAAGCCCGACATCCTGCAATTGCACCTGCGCGACCACGGCAAGAAGGTCGATGTCAGCCAGGGCAGCGCCAAACTGACCTTGCTGGCCGGTACCGACAAGCAAGAAGTGGAACTGAAGCCGGCCGGTGATAAGTTCGAAGCCAAGGGCAGCTTCAAAGTCGCCGCCAACACCAAGGTCATAGCCATCGTCTCGCTGGCCGGAAAATCGTCCACCGCGCGCTTCGTGCTGAAGTGAGCAGCAGACCGTGCTGCCGCCCAGAGACTATGCCGATCGTGATTGAAAAACCAAACCCGGTCAAGCATCCCGTTCCCTTGCTTTCAACCCTTTAAGGAGTTCATCATGAATGCTATCCGCCCCCTCGTATTGGCTGTCGCGGTTGCCTTTCTCGGTTCCGCCGCCTGGGCTGAAGAGGCGCATCACCCCAAGGCTGGCGCCTCCGCCGCCAAGGCGCCCAAAGCCGCGTCCGGCAACGTCGCTGCGAAAGAGTCCATGGCCAAGATGGACGATAAGATGAAGGCCATGCGCGAGATGCATGAAAAGATGATGAACGCCAAGACGCCCGAAGAGCGCAGCGCCCTCATGGCCGAGCACATGAAGGCGATGCAGGGCGGCATGGCCATGATGGGCGGCATGGCTGGCGCAGGCAAGGACAGCATGAAAGGCGGCATGCCCTCCGACATGGCGACACGTCATCAGATGATGGAAAAGCGCATGGAAATGATGGAAGCCATGATGCAGATGATGATGGATCGCATGCCGGCGCCGGCTGCCAAGTGAAGCCCCACCCGGCCTGACGCCGTGTCAACAAGGAGTATCAAATGTACGGATTTCAGCATGGTGACTGGATGTTTGGCGGGTGGCTGATGATGCTGCTCATCTGGTTGCTTCCGTTCCTCGTGTTGTTCGTGGGGCTGAAGTATTGGCTGGGCCGCCCGGACTCGCCCAGCGCAGGGAAATCGGCGCTCGATATCCTCGACCAAGCCTACGCCCGGCGGGAAATCAGCCGCGAAGAATATCTGCAAAAACGCGACGATCTGCGGAAAAAGTAGGAAAGCAGCTTGCGCCACTTGCAGAATTCGAGCACGGAGTCGAATTATTCTTGCAACAGGCCCTACCTTGACCCCAACTCGAGCAACGCCAGACTTGAAAAAGCAACACCATGAACACGGCGAACCCCACCAGCGCCGGCAGCCTGGCCGCCCCGGCCTCGGCTATCGATCCGGTCTGCGGCATGAGCGTGCAAGCCGACCAGGCGGCGGCCCGCCTGGAGTTGGATGGCAAGCTGTACCTGTTCTGTTCCACGCATTGCCAGCACCAGTTTGAGACCGACCCCCAGCAGTACATCGTCACGGCGGCCGCGGCGACACCGGTAGCGGATGCCGCTGGCGCGCCGGCATCAGCCCTGGGCCCGACGGCGCCGCAGCAGGGCATGACCATGCAGGCCGCGTTGCGCCGAGGCGGGCAGGGCCAGGCCAAGGATCCGATCTGCGGCATGCTGGTTGACAAGGCGAGCGCCTTGCACACCGAGCGCAGCGGGCGCAGCTACTACTTCTGCAGCGTGGGCTGCCAGCGCACTTTCGAGTCGCCCGAGCAGGAGCTGAAGTCGATGCGCACCCGGGTCGCCGTCGCCATGACCGGGGTGCTGGCGCTGGCTGTTCTGCGGGCGGGCGCGTTCCTCACGCTGGCCACCGGCGCATCGATCGTGAGCTACGCGCCGATCTCGGCGCTGCCGTGGTTCACCTGGGGCATGTGGCTGTTCCTGCTGGTCACGCCGGTGCAGTTCATCGGCGGCTGGAGCTTTTACAAGGGCGCATGGAACGCCTTGCGCCAGCGCGCGATCAACATGGACGTGCTGATCGCGCTGGGCACCTCGGTGGCCTATTTTTACAGCGTGGCCGTGGTGTTTTTCCCCGAGGTGCTGCCGGTCGAGGTCGATCAGCGCGCGGTGTATTTCGAAGTCTCCGCCGTCATCATCGCCTTCGTGCTGCTCGGCAAATACATGGAGGAGATCATCAAGAAACACGCCTCGGCGGCGGTGCGCAAGCTGCTGGACCTCAAGCCCGCCACCGCCCAGGTGCTGCGCGATGGGGTCGAGATGGAGGTGCCGGCCGACAGTGTCATGGTGGGTGAAACCGTGGTGGTGCGCCCCGGTCAGCGCATTGCCACTGACGGGGTGGTGCTGGAGGGTGCCTCGGCGGTCGATGAAGCCATGCTCACCGGCGAGTCGATGCCGGTCGAAAAGCAGGCGGGCTCCAAGGTCATCGGCGGCACGCTCAATCGCACCGGCTCGTTCCGCTTCCAGGCCACGCGCGTGGGCACCGAGACCGCGCTGGCGCAGATCATCAAGATGGTGGAGGATGCCCAGGCCAGCAGTGCGCCGATCCAGCGCATCGCCGACGAGGTGACGCGCTACTTCGTGCCGGCGGTGGTCGGCACCGCGTTCCTGGCCTTCGCCGGCTGGTGGCTGGCGGGCAATTTCCCGCAGGGGCTGATGGCCTTCATTGCCGTGCTGATCATCGCCT